>CANRER010000024.1 GCA_947629615.1 uncultured Clostridia bacterium
GTTGTAAAGAGTTTTTTGGCAAATATTTAGCTTTTGGAGGCGAGAGTGTGTCGAACAGGAGCGCGGATTTCCGTCAAAAGGAGGTCATCAGCATAACCGAGGGGCGGCGGCTGGGCTATATCAGCGACGTGGAGATAGATTTTGAAAAGGGCGTTATCGAGTCGGTGATAATCCCCGGTCCAAGCAGGTTTTTCGGCCTTTTCGGCTCGGGCGAGGACCTCAGGATACCGTGGAGCAGCATATACAAAATAGGCGACGACCTGATTTTGGTAAAATAGGGAAGGGAAAGCGGCGGTCATTTGCTTATTGACTTTTCGGCGAAGGTGATATATAATGTACAGGTACGAATAAATTATTACTTACGGAAACGGCGGTGACAAGCGTGAAACTCACAAGGCGCATTTGGGCTCTGCTGCTCTGCGCGCTGCTGCTGCCCGCGGCCGCGGGCCGGGCGGCCTCGGCGGGAACGGTTCTTCGCAAGGGCAACTATGTAACCCTCGGCAGCTATATGGGCGAACCGATAGTCTGGCGCTGCGTGGGCGAGGACGAGAACGGAATACTGCTCATAAGCCGCGACATACTGTGCTTTAAGGCCTACGGCTCCGCCTCGGGCCGGTGGGACAAGTCGTTCCTGCGCGAATGGCTGAACTCCGCCGACGCTTCCGTTGCGTGGAGCGGCCCCGCGCCCGACGCCTCCGTCACCGACGGCAACGCCTACGCCGCCGAGGCGGGCTTTCTCACGGGCTTTTCCCCCGAGGAGGCCGCGCTGATAAAGACGGTCGAGCAAAAGAGCGTTATCAACGGCCTTGACGCCGCCGACGCCGCCGTGGGCGAAAGCGTGCACGTATACAGCTCGAACGGCCTTCTGGCCGACACGGTTCAAAACTACGCAGACGCGTTCGGCGTTATGACAGAGGACAAGGTTTTCTGCCCAAACATCGAGCAGATGGAGATAATGGCCTCGTTTTACCCGTCGGAGGTCATCGCCGAGCCGAGGGCCTCGGCGGTGGAGCAATCAGGCAACGCCAAGAACGCCGAAAACCGCAGCAACAATTACTACTGGCTCAGGGACGGGCTGGGCAACACCGAGTTCCCCGCCGTGGCCCGCTGCATTTTCCCGAACGGCAGGGCTCTGTTTTCGGACGTGGACGACGGCTCCGTCGGCGTGCGGCCCGCGATATATCTCGACAGCCGCCAGACGGCGGTTTCGGGCAAGGGCTACGAGGCCTCGCCCTACGTGCTTGCGCCGTCGGGGCGGAGCTACGCGCCCGCCAAGGGCTCGCCGGCCCGCGCCCTCGCCCGCGAGAGCGCGCAGGGGGCTTTTTCCTCCGTGACCGAAGGAGATTACCTTTATATGGGTACGGCCTACGGCGAGGACATACTTTGGCGCTGTGTGGACATAACGCCGAACGGCCCGCTCATGCTCAGCGACAAGATACTCTTTTTCCGCGCCTTCGACGCTTCGGGCGGCGAGCATAACGACCCGCGCCGCAACTCGCTCGGCGGCAACTGCTGGGAAACCTCCACCCTCCGCGCGTGGCTGAACTCGAACGAGGGCGAGGGCGACAAGTCTTGGCCCTCGAACAACCCGCCCTCGTCCGAAAGAACGGGCGGCAGCAACGGCTATTCCCGCCAGAGCGGCTTTCTGACGTTTTTCTCCCCCGAGGAGCTCAACTGCGTAAAGCCCTCGTGGGTGCGCTCGACGATAAACGTGCTGGATATAGACGAAAACACCGTCGGCTCAAGGGCCGAATCCATGCGCCGCAACATCGCCGTTGCGGCGAACAGCCCCGAGGCCTACGCAGGCGACAGCTGGGATACGTTCTTCCTTCTCAGCATAAGCGAGGCGCGGAACCTGAAGAACGCCTTCGGAACGGATATTCTGGCCGTTCCCACGCCCGAGGCGCTGAACCTCAACGAGGTCAGCTCGGACGAAAAATCCGCCGACATGACGGCCTCGTGGTGGCTGCGCGACGCCGACGGTCAGGCGGCCGACCCCTTCGGCGTTCGCGTAATAACGCAGGACGGCTGGGTTGACAGAGATGACGCGAGCAGTCCCGGCGTGGGCGTGCGCCCCGCCTTTTACCTGAATATCGACGCCGCCGCCTTCGTTTCGGGCAGCGGCGGCTACGACGACCCCTACCGCCTCGGCGGCCACTCCTACGGCGAATGGTTCGTCGCGAAGGAGCCCGGCTGCGCCGAGCAGGGCGTGCGTCGGCGAATATGCGCCGTCTGCGGCGGGGCCGACGAGGAGCCCATTCTCGCCGTCGGCCACTCGTTCGGCAAGGCAAAGACCCGCCCCGATGGGCTTTTCACCGTGAGCGAAAGAACCTGCGAGCGCTGCGGCGCGGTCCACGCCGAAAGGCGGCTCGGCCTGCCCGCCGTCGCCGTCGGCACGGTTCTGCTTTTGGCCGCCGCGCTTTGGGCGGCGCACCGCGTGATTAAAAAATAAGGCCGGCAACGGAGCCGGCCCCGATAAGGAGCGAAGCTGTATGGCTTCATTGAACGACACCCCCTCCGCGAACAGAATACACATCGGCTTTTTCGGCCGCAGAAACGCCGGCAAAAGCAGCCTTGTAAATGCCGTGACGGGGCAGGCCCTGTCGCTTGTTTCGGACGTTAAGGGCACCACCACCGACCCCGTTAAAAAGGCGATGGAGCTTTTGCCTCTCGGCCCGGTGGTCATTGTCGATACCCCCGGCATAGACGACGAGGGCGAGCTTGGCGGCATGAGAGTCAAGCGGGCGCGGCAGACGCTGAACAAAATCGACGCCGCGGTGCTGGTGGTTGACGCCACGCTCGGCCTTTACCCCGAGGACAGGGAGCTGATAAGGGCCTTTGAGGCCCGCCGCCTGCCGTATATCGTCGCCATGAACAAGGCCGACCTTCTCGCCTCTCCCCCCGAGGGGGGAATGTCCGTCAGCGCGGTGAGCGGCGCGGGCGTGGCCGAGCTGAAGGAGGCTCTGGCGCGGCTGATAAAGCCCGAGGGCGGCGGCAGACGGATAATCGGCGACCTGATAAGCCCGCTCGATACCGTTATGCTTATCACGCCAATCGACTCCGCCGCCCCCAAGGGCAGGCTCATTCTCCCGCAGCAGCAGACAATCCGCGACATACTGGACGCCGGGGCTCTCGCCGTGGTGACGAGGGAAATCGAATACAAAAGCGCGTTAAGCTCGCTCGCCAAAAGGCCGCGCCTCGTTGTGACCGACAGCCAGGCCTTCGGGCGGGCCGCCGCCGAAACACCCGAGGACGTTATGCTGACCTCGTTTTCGATATTGATGGCGCGGTATAAGGGCTTCCTTGAAACGGCGGTGCGCGGCGCGGCCGCTCTCGACCGCCTGAAGGACGGCGACAGAGTGCTTATATCCGAGGGGTGCAGCCACCACCGCCAGTGCGAGGACATCGGCACCGTTAAGCTGCCCCGCTGGCTTCGCGAGCATACGGGCAGGGAGCTTGTTTTGGAGCACAGCTCCGGCACGGAGTTCCCCGAGGAGCTTGGCGGCTATGCGCTCGTCATTCACTGCGGAGGCTGTATGCTCACCGAAAGGGAAATGCTCTACCGCATGGGCTGCGCCGAGGAGCAGGGCGTACCCTTCACCAACTACGGCGTTGCCATAGCGCATATGCACGGCATACTGCGCCGCTCGCTGGAAATTCTGCCCGAGGTGCGGGCGCTGCTCGACTAAATTGACGGAGGTTTTTTCGTGAACAGCATCGCCTTTCCCCGCTTGGGGCTGAAATTTGACATAGACCCCGTGGCGATCCCCTTCGGCGGCGGCGGGGTGCGTTGGTACGGCATAATCATCGCCTCGGGAGTCGTTCTGGCTCTGCTTTTATGCTCGGCTCTGTTCCGCCGCCGAGGGCTCGACCCCGAGCTGCTGGCGGACTTCATGATTTGGGCGCTGCCCATAGGCATAATAGGGGCGCGGGCCTATTACGTGTTCTTTTCGTGGGATTATTACAGGGATAACCCCGCCGAGATAGTGCGTATATGGGAGGGCGGCATAGCGGTCTACGGCGGGATAATCGCCGGACTGGCCGTGGCCCTTGTCTTTTGCCGCGTCAAGGGGATAAGCTTCCTCCGCTTCGCGGACCTGTGCGCGCCGGGCGTAGCCCTCGGGCAGTGCATAGGCCGCTGGGGCAATTTCGTGAACGGCGAGGCGCACGGCGGCGAAACCGGCCTGCCGTGGGGAATGAGCATAAACGGCTCGGCCCCCGTGCATCCGACCTTTCTTTACGAAAGCCTGTGGAGCCTCGCGGGCTTGGCGCTGCTGCTCGCTGTGCTTCGCCTTTCCAAGAGTTCGGCCCCAGGCTTCGCCTTTTTTTCGTATCTGGCGTGGTACGGCGCGGGCCGCTTCTTCATCGAGGGGCTGCGCACCGACAGCCTCTACACCGCGTCGGGGCTGAGGGCCTCGCAGATAGTGGCCGTTATATGCGTCGCCGCCGGTGCGGCCGGGATAGCGGCGACGGCTGTGAGGAGCCGCCGCGAACGCGAAAAGGGCCGTGAAGAACGCGAAGAAAATGAAAAATGTTAAAAATTTATGACAATTACGGTTTGCGTATTGACTTTATGATAAAAAAATTATAGAATAGGCTGTGTAATAATCTGCGTTACACCTGATTATTTTATAAGGAGAGATCACCGAAATGAAAAATTTCAGAGTAGTTCTTTCGCTCATTCTCGCTCTGGCAGTCGCTTTTTCATGCCTGACCGCGTTCGCGGCGGACGGCGACGCCGAAAGCGAAAATGACGCCGAGAACGAAATCGTATCGGAATTTTCCGACGTCGATCCGGGTACCGTTGAGGGCGAAGCGATAACCGAGCTTGCCCTGCGCGGTATTCTGACCGGCTACCCCGACGGCACCTTCCTGCCCGAGGGCAGCATAACCCGCGCCGAGTTCGCCGTCGTGATAACCCGCCTCGCCGGCCTTCAAGACTCCCTGCCCGACGACGCGGTAACGCATTTTTCCGACCTTGACGCCGACGACTCCTACAAATGGGCCCGTCCCTACGTGTTCATGGCCATCGGTCAGGGCGTTATCTCGGGCTTTGAGGACGGCACCTTCCGCGCCGGCGAGCCCGTGACGTACGAGCAGGCCGTTAAAATGCTCATGTGCCTTCTCGGCTACGGCGATATATGCGAAAGCGAAACGAAGCGCCTTCAGGAGCTTAATTCCGCCAACACATGGTCCGTGGGCTACATCAACTACGCGAATACCGCCGGCCTTATAAAGGGGACCAACAGCAACGAGGTTGTCCGCACTCAGCCCGTGAACCGCGGCGTGGTGGCTCAGCTCGCCTATAACGCTCTCAGCGTTCCGCGCCTTCAGCAAACGCCCACCGGCACCTATAAGCCCGTGACCGGCGGCAGCAGCGGCAGCAGCGGCAGTAAGGGCGGCGGCAGCAACGGCCTCGGCAGCAGCGATACCTCGGTTGAAAGCGGCACCGTTACGGCCACCTATATCAGCGCCCTTGACGATGATCTGACCGAAAACGACTACAACGAAATCACGATAAACGGCAAGGACACATACATGATTTCCGGCAAAATCCTCGACGACGTCGACCTTTACGACCTGCTCGGCCAAAGGGTTCGCATGACGTACGACGAAAGCGAGGATATGGTAACCGCCATTTCCGTGGCTACCTCAAAGAGCAATATTTTGACGGTTTATTCCGGCTACGTGAACGATTCCGAGCCTTATTTCCTTGGCGTTGACGGCAATACAATCCAGTATTGCAGCAACCCCGAAAAGGAAACCTCGCGCACCAAGTCGCTCGCCGGGTTCGACGTAATCTTCAACGGCAAGTACATTAAGGACTTCAACGCCGAGGATCTGCTCAACGCCGACAGTCCCTACTACTTCACCAGCGGCAAAATCGAGTTCATTGAAAACGGCAGCTATAAGACCGCGAAGATTTCCAACTACAAAAACTACGTCGTTAAGTCCACCGGCTCGACCGTCGGCTCCTCGTCGAGCAACACGATAACCGTGTTCTACAAGACCGGCGTTGACGCCCGCCTCGAATTTCAGCCCACCGGCGGCAGCGGCGAGTACGTTATATTCCGCCGCGGCGCGAAGGCCATAACCTCGCTGCGCGAGCTTTCCAAGTATGACGTTATAAGCCAGCTCACCTCGCCCGAGGACAGCGGCGGTATCCGCGTTCAGATAAGCGAGGTCACCCGCAACAGCCTCACCAACCAAGAGGTCACCGGCCTCGGCGGCGGCTACGGGGATATGATTGAGCTGAACGACAGACTGCTCCAGTATAACTACGAATACGTCAACTACGACCCAGATCAGGACGGCGCGGATGAAAAGTACGACCTTGGCAAGGGCGACGAAAACATCAGCGTTTATCTCGACTTCGTCGGCCAGATAGCCTGCGTGGCGATGAATACCACCACCGGCTCGGCCACCTCGTGGAAGTACGGCTACCTGCTTTACGCCGACAGAGACGGCCAGTCCGAATCGTCGAGCAGCGCGGTGAAGAACAAGCCCGTCGAGTTCTATATGATGGACGAAACCGGCAATACCCGCTATTTCGACGCCAAGAGCAAAGTATACATCGACGGCGTTCAGTATAACAACACCAACAACGAAATACTCAGCAAGCTCAAGGCCAGCGCCGAGCTTGCCAACGATGCCTATTTAAGCCAGAACAGCGTCACCGAGCAGGAATATCAGCAGCCCATAAGGTATAAGCTGAACAGCGCGGGGAACGTGGAGCAGATCGACACCGTCGCCGAAAACAACAAGCCCGGCAACGACGACCTCGATTGCGGCTTTGATTACGACGGCGAGCAGACCTACCTTTCGGGCAGCCGCTTCAGCGAGTTCTCCGTCGGCAGCACAACGAAGATATTCTTCGTTCCCGATGACCGCGACGATTGGGATTCCTACTCGATGGGCACCTACAGCAATATGTTCACCCTCAACAGGAAGTACCATGTCGAGGCCTTCAACCTCAACTCCTCCGGCCGCGCGTCGATGGTTCTCCTTTACAAGCAGAACGACAGCGCGACATATAACTACAACTCCAGCTTCCTCATCGTTACCCGTCTTGAGTACAGCGACAACGAAACCGGCAGCACAAACAAGCTCACCGGCTTCCTCTGCAACAGAAACTCTGTCGGCGTAACGCCCAGAACCTACGCCGTCAGCGAGGACGTTTCCGACGCCAAGTTCGACGCTATCGACCGCGGCGATATCGTTCGCTTCCTGACGGACAGCAAGGGCAACATCAAGGATATTGACCTGTGGCTCGACGCCTCCGCCCCCATACAGGAGGAAGCCGCCGATTCGCTCGAGGAGGCTATCTCCAAGAGAACCCTCGTTTACGAGTCCGACACGGTTGGCACTCCCGAAGAGAGCGACAGCATCAGCGCGCCGTTCCGTCTGGCCTACGGCTCGGTAACAAGGCTTGAAAAGGACGACCCCTACTATATCACCGTGTCGCCCACAATCCCCGCCGATAATATCGACATGGAAACCGACGACACCACCACCGACAACAGCGTTGTAAGGCATAAGTTCGCCCCCGCCACTACCCACGTATATATTTACAACGGTAAGAAGGAGGCTCCCACTCACGCCTATATGAAGGACGTTCTGGATAACGACCTTATCAACGATTACGCCAACGCCGACATCAACGCCACCAGAGTCGTGACCTTTACCGTGAACAAGACCACCGACAACAGCGGCTATCTGAGATTTATCTACATCATCAGATAACAGACAGAAGCACGCGCCCGGGCGGCCCAGCGCCGTCCGGGGGCTTTCTGTGTTCGGAGCTTATTTGAAAGGAAGTGGCTTTATGAAGCCTCACCCGTTAAGCGACCTCGAAAGAAAAATGGGCCACACGTTCAAGGACCGCGGCCTGCTCATGACGGCCCTCACGCATACCTCCTACGCCCATCAGCACGGGGTGGAAAGCTATGAAAGGCTGGAATTTCTCGGCGACGCGATACTCGGCATGATAATCGCGCAGGAGCTTTACCTTAACCGCCGCTTCCCCGAGGGGATATGCACAAAGGTGCGGGCCGCCCTCGTCTGCGAGGACACCCTCGCCGAGCTCTCGCAGGAGATAGGCATAAACGTATACGCGCGGCTCGGCACAAGCGCCGAAAGCGCCGGCGAGCGCAGCCGCAAGTCTATTTTGGCCGATATGTTCGAGGCCCACGTCGCGGCGCTCTACCTTGAGGCCGGCCTCGAGGCGACGCAAAAATACGTGCTCGGCGTTTACGGCGACAGGATAGACAAGGTTATTTCGAGCAGGGTTTTTCTGGATAACGACTGCAAAAGCCGCCTTCAGGAAAAGCTGCAAACCAAGGGCGGCAACGTGGTATACGAGGTCATCTCCGCGGAGGGGCCGGTGCATAACTGCCTCTTCACCGTGGCCGCCGTGATTAACGGCCTGCGCCTCGCCACCGGCTCGGCCTACAGCAAAAAGCAGGCCCAGCAAAACGCCGCGCAGGCCGCGCTCGAACGGATAAAGGCCGTCGAGGACACTCTCGCCGCCGAGGGCCGCCACGCCGACGCGTACACAATACTCGAGGAGCTGCATAAACAGTGAACATTCCCATTTTCGTGCCGCACGCGGGCTGCGGCCACAGCTGCGCCTTCTGCGACCAACGCTCCATAACCGGCGCGGCCGCGCCGCCCACAGTGGACGAGGCCCGCGCCACCGTGGAGGAGTATCTTTCGGGCAGGGGCGATAAAAGCGCCGTTATCGCCTTCTTCGGCGGCAGCTTTACCGGCATAGACGAAGGCCTCCAACGCCGCTATCTCGCTATGGCGGGCGAATATCTCCGCCAAGGCATCGCGGACGGCATACGCCTGTCCACCCGCCCCGACTATATCGACGGCGAGCGGCTCGACCTCCTCGCCGAATACGGCGTAACCAACATCGAGCTGGGCGCGCAGTCTATGGACAACGATGTACTGCGAGCGGTGAAGCGCGGCCATACCGCCGACGACGTGCGCCGCGCCTCGGAGCTGATACTTAAAAGGGGCTTCACCCTCGGGCTTCAGATGATGACGGGCCTCCCGCTGGATACCCCCGAAAAGGCCCTCGCCACCGCCCGCGAATTTGCCGCCCTCGGCGCGGCGGAAACGCGGATATACCCCACCCTCGTTATGGAAGGCACCGAGCTGGCCCGCCTTTGGCGCGAGGGAGCCTACCTCCCGCAGACCGTGGACGAGGCCGTGGCCCTCGGGGCCGAGCTTTACGCCTTTTTCCGCCGCTCGGGCATAAAGGTGTTGAGGATAGGTCTCAGCGACAGCGAGGGGCTCAAAAGCTCCTGCGTCGCGGGGCCGTACCACCCGTCGATGGGCGAGCTGGTGAAAAGCCGCTACATACGAAATCAGCTCGAGCCGCTGGCCGAAAACGGCCTTTTGGAGGTTCTCGCCCCCAAAAGAGCGGTCAGCCGCATTCTCGGCAATAAACGTTGCAACGCGGAATATTTCAAAAGCAAGGGCATTACTCTGATGGTCACACCCTCCGAGGGGGCCGCCCTTGTGAACGGAAAGGAGGGCGCGGATTTTGATTAGGCTTGCCTGCGCGGCCGACGCCGCCGCGCTTTTGGATATTTACGCCCCTTATGTGACCAATACCGCCGTCACCTTCGAGTACGAGCCGCCCTCCGAGGCGGAGTTCCGGCGGCGCGTGACCGACACACTCAAGCTTTTTCCCTACCTTGTTTTTGAGGAGGACGGCGCGGTTCTCGGCTACGCCTACGCTTCGCGGTTCAAGGCGCGGGCGGCCTATGACTGGGCCGTCGAAACCACGGTATACGTGCGCCAAGGCAGCGAGGGGCGCGGTATTGGCCGCGCGCTTTACACAAGGCTCGAGGAGCTGCTTGCGCGGCAGAACGTGACGAACCTCAACGCCTGCATAACCTTCCCCAACCCGCCCAGCGTCGCCTTTCACGAGAGCATGGGCTATAAGGCGGCCGCCCGCTTCACTATGTGCGGCTATAAACTTGGCCGCTGGTGGGATATGATTTGGATGGAAAAATTCATCGCCGAGCATAAGTCCCCGCCCGACCCGTTCGTGCCGTTCCCCGATTTGTGCGCTGCCCCAAATGAAAAGTAGAAGCCGCGACGACCTCGTCGTCGCAAGCTGCGCATCGCGGTTTCGGTTTTTCGAAACCAAAACCGGGCTCGCTCCGCCGCTCCTCCTCTCCCCACAAATTCGGCTCCGCCGTCTTTGCGGGGGCCCCTATGACTGACGAGGGGTTTTACCATCGGCAACGCACCTATCCCCTCATCCGTCGCTCGCTTTGCTCGCGACACCTTCTCCCCAAGGAGAAGGCAAGACTATGTGCGGGAACTATACTTTTGCTATTGTCTTTGCATAACGATAATTACGCACAACAGCCCTTGGCTTCCCCTCGGGGGGAAGCTGTCGGCGAAGCCGACTGATGAGGGGTTTTGTTTGGTACGCCGACACGCGGGAGAGCCGCCTCGGCGCTCGCTCCTCGCAAAAAGAAATCCGCTCGTTACGAGCGGATTTCTTTATTAATTCGTTAATTCGCTATTTGCCGGGGGTTATTTCGCGCCCCTTCTCGCAAGCACGGCGGGAATGGTTTTCAGAATGAGGTACAAATCGTAAAAATACCCGCGCTTTTCGATATACTCCATATCCATGCGCATCCAATCGTCAAAGCCGACGTCGCTGCGGCCGCTGCACTGCCATATACACGTCAGCCCCGGCTTGACGGACAGCCTTTGAAGCTGGTAGTCGTTATAATTCTCAACCTCGCATCTGAGCGGAGGCCTCGGCCCCACGAGCGACATCTCGCCCTTAAGTATGTTCAAAAGCTGCGGCAGCTCGTCGATACTGGTTTTTCGTATGAACTTTCCGAATTTTGTAAGCCGTGGGTCGTCCTCTATTTTGAAAACAAGGCCGTCTGCTTCGTTTTTGTCGCGCAGCTCCTCGAGCTTGTCCTCCGCGTCCACGCACATGGAGCGGAATTTATACATTTTGAAATATTTCACGTCCTTGCCGGCCCTTTCCTGAACGAAGAAAGCCGGCCCGCCGTCCTTGTGAACCATGAAGGCCACCCAAGCGAACAGCGGCGATAACAAAACAAGCGCCAAAGCGGACAACGCAATATCCGTCAGCCGCTTGAAAAATTCGTATACAGGGCGTTTGGCGGCGACGACGCGCTCATTTTCGCGCGTTTCGGCGGCGGCCATAACGTACTCCTTTTCCAAAGCTCACCCTCCTCTCGATGAGGAAATAACAAAATTCATTATTCAAGGCGGAATTTCAATCACTTTTGCTATTGTATCATTTTTCGGGATAAATGTCAATAGAAAAATTTAGCGCATATGTCGAATTAATATTTTAGCTGTCGGAATTTTAAGCGAGCTGCCCGGCGCTTTTTTCGTATGCCTCGTCGGCGAGCAGCTCCCCGCCGCCGTAGGCCGCCACGGCCAGCCTGTCGCAGCGTTCGTTGCCGGGGTTGCCCGCGTGGCCCTTCACCCAAACGAGCTCAACCCTGTGTACGGCCATAAGGCTCAGCAGTCTTTCCCAAAGGTCGGGGTTCAGCGCGGGCTTCCCGTCCGACTTTTTCCACCCCTTTTTCCGCCAGCCGTATACCCAGCCCTTCTCCACGGCGTCCACCAAATATTTCGAGTCGCTGTAAAGCTCCACCTCGCATGGCTCCTTTAGGGCCTCCAGCCCGGCTATCGCGGCCAAAAGCTCCATGCGGTTGTTCGTCGTTAGCCTGTACCCCGCCGAAAGCTCCCTTTCGGCCCCGTTGTATTCAAGTATCGCGCCGTAGCCGCCCCTGCCCGGGTTGCCGCTGCACGCGCCGTCGGTGTATAGCCTTATATGCTTCATAGGCGCACCCTTTCTGCTTTTATATATTGATTATATAATATTTCAGCCGATTAGTCAAGCCATAAATGGACGGCGGGGGATATTTCCGCTCTCGGCTGAAATTTTTTGAAAAAGGGCTTGACAAATTCGTCTATATGTTATAGACTATAATTGTCTAAAGAATATAGACAAAAGGAGGAATGCCTATGCAGACGGAAATTGCCGGCCTGACGAAGGCCGAAACCGAGATAATGCGGGTGATATGGAAGGCGGGCGAGCCTATGGCCGCGTCTGAGATAGGCCGCCTTGTGGAAAGCAAGGGCTGGAAGCGGACGACCATCGCCACCTTCCTCGCGAAGCTGGTTGAAAAGGGTGCGCTCACCGCCGAGCGGCGGGGCCGCGCGCTGTATTACACGGCGAAAATCTCGCAAAAGGAGTATAAGCGCGGGCAGGCCCAGCGGCTTATACGGACGGTTTTCGGCGGCTCGGCCAAGGAGCTTGTGGCCTCGCTTGCCGAGGAGGGCGGCCTTTCGGACGAGGACATCGCCGAGCTGAGAGAGATTTTCAATAAGGAGGAATGAGCATGGCGGGCGAGGCGCTTGGAAGGCTTTTCGCGTCATCGCTGGCGGGCGCGGCGCTCACGGCGGCGCTCGTGCTGATAAGGCCGCTTACCGAAAGAATTTTCGGCTATGCGTGGCGATACTACATATGGCTCGCGGTGCTTGCGACGCTGTTGCTGCCGGTGCGGTTTTCGCTGCCTCAACGGGCCGAGGCCCCACAGGCGGACGCTCGGCGCGTGCGGATGACGGTGGCGCAGTCCTCCTCCGAAGCGTCCGAAGCCGCCCCCGAGGCGGCCGCCTACGTAAGCGAGGCTCCGCCTCCCGCACAGATACCGAACGTTGCGGAGCGGCTCGACTTCGCCCGCGGCCGCGAGAGGGAGCTGCTTTTGATATGGCTCGCGGGCGCGGCGGGGCTTGCTCTCGCGTATGCGGCGGGGTATTTGCGGCTGCTCAAGACCGTGCGCGAAAGCTCCGTGGAAATATCCTGCCCCGAAATACGCAAATACACCGATAGAAACGTGCGGGCGTTGGCGAGCGACGCGTTTTCGGCACCGTTCATTATAGGCGTCGTGCGCCCCGCGCTGGTGCTGCCGAACAGGCCGCTGACCCCATCGCAGCTCGACAATATACTGCGCCACGAAATGACGCACCTTCGGCGCGGGGATATTTTGTACAAGTGGCTGGCGGTGTTCGCGAAATGCGTCCATTGGTTCAATCCCGCCGCGCATTACGCCGCGCGGCAGATAAACATTGAGTGTGAAATCTCCTGCGATTTGGCGGCGATAAAGGGCCTCGACGCGGACGGGGAGAGGGAGTACGTCGATACGATACTTTCCCTGCTCTCGAGCGCGCCGCCGCGGGCCGTGCCGCTGACAACGGGCATGGCCGGGAGCAAAAGGGCTATTAAAAGGAGGCTTATAACGATGAAAAACAAAAGGACGATCGGCAGGGTGATGTCGGCCCTGTCGGCGGTCGTAGCGGTTCTTATGTTTGCCGCAACCGTGTTTGCGAGCGGCGCGCTGGCCGGTTTGGCGGCGGAGGGCTACACGGTCAAAATTACGGGCGGTGGCGAAAAAATCGAGCTTGAGAACAAGCCGTTTATCAAAAACGGCGAGGTTTATCTGCCTCTCAGGGAGATTTTTGCGAAAATGGGCTTCGCTGATAATCCTGAAAATGAAATCAGGTGGAACGACGGTTCGATAACGATTATTATTAAGCCAATGAAGGGAACGGCCCCGAACGTCGTTACATACGAGTACAATATTCAAGTCGGTAAAAAAGAAATCACCAGTCGTATGTGGTCGCATTTGTTTGGCTATGATAATTACTTGATCGAAGATACGTGGAACGCGCCGCTGCTGCGAAATTCAGTCGTTTATGTTCCGTACGAGTACGTGGACAGAATGCTTGGCGGCAAGAATAAGTTTTTCCGACAAAACAGAATAGACATTGACTATGCCGTGTTCGACAGGTACGGGGCGGAAAAAACGCTCGACGTTATAAAGGGAATGTCAAGACAACTGCTGGGCTATGAGCCGTTTAAGCTCGCCCCGAATCACTCGGACGAGCGTACGCTGTGCTATGACACAATCAGAAGCCTTGCGGACGTGTTTGAAAGCGGCAGGCTTGAAAGCATGGAACCGTATTTCACCGGGGATTTTGCCGCCACGGCGTTTGACGGCAACGCCTTCTTGGGCATGAGACGTGGGAGGATAGGGACGGTTATATCGATAGACTTTTACCCGGACGGGAATTACTACACCTCGTTCTATCTTTACCCGAGCGG
>CANRER010000025.1 GCA_947629615.1 uncultured Clostridia bacterium
GCACGGTTATCAACGTGGCCCAGCAAATTGTCATAAACATCATAATGAAGAAGCATCCCAGCGAAATTCCTCTCACCTTGAAGGACAGCAAAAAGCTTAGCAAGAAAAATCCTGTGGATAAAAGCAAAAACTAAATTTCGGAAAGGAAGGTTGCGCCGGCCCGCTCGGGGCGGTGTGTTGAGATGAATAGAGTTATTGAAAAGAGCGCCAAAACCATTGATGGAGCCGTTGAGTTGGCGCTCAAGGAATTGGGAGCCTCACGCGATAAGGTTGAAATAGAGGTTCTTAACGAAGGAAAAAAGGGGCTTTTCGGTCTTGGCAGCGTGGAGGCCACCGTCCGCGTGACGCTTCACGAAACTCCCGTTTCCCGCGCGGAGGACTTCATTAAGTCCTTCCTTAAGGAGGTAGGGGTGGACGTCAGCCTCGATTCCACATACGAGGATGAAAGAATAGATATAGCCATCAGCTGCGACGAGGGCGACGTGGGTTATATAATAGGCCGCCGAGGCGACAACCTCGACGCCATTCAGTACCTTGCCGGCCTTATGGCCAATAAGGGCGAGGATAACTATATCCGCGTTTCGCTCAATGTGGGCGATTACCGCGAAAAACGCGAGGAAACCCTTGTCCGCCTCGCCAAGAGCAAGGCAGGCTTTGTGTCGAGATCCCACCGCAGTATAACCCTTGAGCCCATGAACCCCAACGAGAGAAGGATAATTCACTCCACCTTGCAGGAGTATCGGAACGTATACACCTACTCCACCGGCGACGAGCCCAACAGAAGGGTGGTTATCGCCCCCAAGAAGAAGGAGTACGGCAGCGATTATAAGTCCAAGTACCGCTATAACCGCAAGGAGAACGAGTGCGTCAGCGGCTACGAGGAAAAGAAGCCCAAAAAGTTTGAAAGCTACGAGGCCTACGCCGCGGCTGCGGAAATGAGCTTGGTAAGCTCTTCCGACGAGGAAGAGGACGCATAGGACGGGCCGAGGTATAAAAATAAGCGAAGGGCGGCCTTTTGGCCGCCCTTAAAATTCATTTTACAATGAGCGAGGTGGAATTATGTCAACTATATGCGCCCTATCCACTCCCTACGGCAGGGGCGGCGTCGCCGTTATCCGTGTCAGCGGCGAAAGAGCCGTCGAGCTGACGGCGGAGGTGTTCCGCTCGAAAAAAAGCCTGCTCGCGGCGGAAAGCCATACCGTAACCTTCGGCAGAGCCGTGGACGAGGGCGGAGTTGTCGACGAGTGCCTTGTGACGGTTTTCCGCGCGCCGCGCTCCTTTACCGGCGAAAATGTGTGCGAGATAAGCTGCCACGGCGGCATGGTCGGCGTGAACCGCATAATCGACGCGCTTATTGCCCACGGCTGCGCTATGGCCGAGCCGGGGGAATTTACAAAGCGGGCCTTTATGAACGGCAAGCTCAGCCTCAGCCAAGCCGAGGCCGTCAAGGACATAATCGACGCCCGCACCGACGGCGCGCTTTGGGCCGCGGTGAATAGGCTGGAGGGCGGTATATCGAAGCCGATAAACGAAATAAGAAGCGAGCTTCTGCACCTGCTCGCGGCCATTCAGGCCTCCACCGACTTCCCCGAGGACGACGTGGAGGACTTTGCCGGCGGCAATCTCGCGGAGAAGCTCGAGGGCATGACGGCCCGCCTTAAAACGCTCGGCGGCACCTTCCGCCGCGGCGAAGCCCTGCGCAACGGGGTGTTCTGCGTTATCTGCGGAGCGCCGAACACCGGCAAAAGCTCCCTGCTAAACGCGCTTTACGGTCGGGAAAGGGCCATAGTCACCCCTGAGGCCGGAACCACCCGTGACCTTGTGGAGGTTTGGACGGACATGGAGGGCGTACCCGTGCGGATTGGCGACACAGCCGGTATCCGCCGCGCCGACGGCATAGAGGAAATCGGCGTGCGTCTGAGCTTCAGCTCCATAAAGGAAGCGGATATATGCGTGTTTGTCACCGAGGCGGGCCGCCCGCTGACGGCGGAGGAGGAAAACATTCTCGCCTCCGTTCCCTGCGCCCTGATAAAGGCGGCCAATAAGTGCGACCTCGCGGAGGACGGCAGAAATGATTATCTCAAAATCAGCGCGAAAACCGGCTTCGGCGTCGAGGAACTGCGCCGCGAGATAGTTCGGCGGTTAGGCTTGATGGACGGGGGCGGCGCGACCATAGCGAACCGCCGCCAGCTCGAGGCCGTAACCCGCGCTGCCGAGGCCTTGGAGCGCGCGAGGGCTTCCTTGGCCGAGGGCTTTTACAGCGACCTCGCCGCCGTGGATATAGCCGCCGCCGTCGCGGCCCTCGGCGAGGCCGAGGGCATAAGTCTTAACCAAGAGGTCGTGGATAAAATATTCGAGGACTTCTGTCTGGGAAAATAATTAAGGGCCGTAAAAAAATACGCGCGGACAGGCGTCGTCACAAGCTCGGTATCGCTTGTTTCGATTTAGAAATTGAAACGCGGCTTACCCCCTTTGTTTCTCTTTTTACCCATATTTCTATCACCCCGCCGCGAAGCGGCGCAAAACAGGCGAATGCCTGCGCCGAGGGTGATTTTCGTCCATAGTTCAAGAACATAAAAAATAACGAAAATCCGCTCATAATGAGCGGATTTTCTGCATTACCAATTATTTTTCAGTAGACATATAATGTCCAAAGTGGCCATATATCAATACATTTAGCCCTTGAACGGTCTGCGCGTATTTTTTTACGGCCCCTTATGTTCGGTTTTACTTCGCGAAATCGGTCGTTCTTGTTTCGCGGATAACGTTTACCTTGATCTGACCGGGATATTCCAGATCGCTCTCGATCTTTTTGCAAATCTCCCGTGCGATAAAGGCCATATCGTCGTCGCCGACCTGTTCGGGCTTGACCATGATGCGGATCTCGCGGCCGGCCTGTATAGCGTAGGAATTGTTGACCCCATTGAAGGAGTTGGCTATCTCCTCAAGCTTTTGAAGCCGCTTTATGTAGGTCTCGATATTCTCGCGCCGCGCGCCCGGACGGGCCGCGCTGATAGCGTCGGCGGCCTGCACAAGGCAGGCGATCATTGTGGTGGGCTCCACGTCGCCGTGGTGAGCCTCGATGGCGTGGATTACATCTTTGCTTTCGTGGAATTTCTTCGCGAGGTCAACGCCTATGCTGATATGACTGCCCTCGACCTCGTGATCGACGGCCTTGCCTATATCGTGGAGCAAGCCCGCGCGCTTCGCGAGCGTCACGTCCGCGCCAAGCTCGCCGGCCATAATTCCGGCGAGGTGCGATACCTCGATAGAATGTTTAAGCACGTTCTGCCCGTAGCTGGTTCTGAAGCGAAGCTTGCCGAGCAGCTTTACAAGCTCGGGATGAAGGCCGTGTACGCCCGTTTCAAACGTGGCCTGCTCGCCCTCCTGCTTAATGGTCTGATCGACCTCCTTCTTGGCGCGCTCAACCATTTCCTCAATTCTGGCGGGGTGGATGCGTCCGTCCGTGATGAGCTTCTCCAGCGCAACTCTCGCCACCTCGCGGCGAATCGGGTCGAAGCCGGAGAGGATAACGGCCTCGGGAGTGTCATCGATGATAAGGTCGATACCCGTGAGCGTTTCGAGAGCGCGTATGTTTCTGCCCTCGCGCCCGATTATGCGGCCCTTCATTTCATCGTTCGGCAGCGAAACAACGCTGACGGTGGTTTCGGCCACGTGGTCGGCGGCGCACCTTTGTATTGCCGCGCCGATGATGTTCTTTGCCTTCTTGTCGGCCTCGTCCTTGGTCTGCGCCTCGATTTCCTTAATCATAATGGCAGCCTCGTGACGAACCTCGCTTTCAATGTTGCGCAGCAAATACTCCTTTGCTTCCTCGGCGGTGAGCCCGCTCAGGCGCTCGAGAATTTCGGTTTCCTGCTTGCGCAGCTCCTCCAGCTCGGCCTGTTGGTTTTCCGCGGCCTTGAGCTTTTTGTTCAAAAGCTCGTCCTTTTTTTCCAGTGATTCGGTTTTCTTGTCAAGATTTTCCTCTTTTTGCTGCAGTCGTCTTTCCTGTCGGTTTATTTCGTTTCGGCGATCCTTGAACTCGCGTTCGGCTTCGTTTTTGGACTTAAGGATTTCCTCCTTGGCCTCGACCAGAGCCACGCGCTTTTTGTCCTCGGCCTCTTTTTTCGCGTCCTCAACGATTTTCTGCGCCTGCTCCTCCGCTCGCCCGAGCTCGGCCTCAGCTATTTTAATTCTATGGTTATAGCCCGCCTTATGGCAGAAAAACCCAACGGCAAAACACAGGAGGATGGCCACAGCAATGGTAATGATTACCGGCGTCATTGAAACACCTCCTTATTTATATTAAAATTCCGCGCCGGGCCAAGGTGCCGTTAAACCGCGTAGGGCGTTGCCCGGGCGCAAAATTACATACTTATTATATAATAATTTGACGGGCTTGTCAAGAGCGGGCTTGAAATATATTTTGAATTTTTTGTAAATTAGCGGCCAAAAGCGGTAAAAAAATTTTGAAAAAGGGCTTGACAAACCGGGGGCGTTATGCTATACTGTAACAGTCGTCAATAAATGCGAGAGTGGCGGAATTGGCATACGCGCACGTTTAAGGTGCGTGTGGGAGACCATACGGGTTCAAGTCCCGTCTCTCGCACCACGTCGGAGCAAGCGTTACATCGCTTGTTCCGATTTTCTTTTTGGAAATTTAATTTTAAGGGGGCCGGAGCATGGCCGAAAATAATCTCAGCTTTGATATAGCCGTAATCGGCGCGGGCCACGCCGGCTGCGAGGCCGCGCTCGCGGCGGCTCGGCTGGGCAAAAAAACCGTCGTTTTCACAATAAATCTTGACGCCGTGGCCAATATGCCCTGCAATCCCAGCATAGGCGGAACGGCGAAGGGCCATCTTGTCCGCGAGATAGACGCCCTCGGCGGCGAAATGGGCAAATGCGCGGACAAAAATATGCTCCAGTCGCGTATGCTGAACCTGCGCAAAGGCCCGGCTGTTCATTCCCTGCGAGCGCAGGAGGACAGGCGAATGTACCAAATCGACATGAAAAAGCGCCTTGAAAATCAGGCCAATCTTTCGGTGCGTCAGGCCGAGGTTAAAAGCATAGAGCGCGGCGGCGAGGGCTTTGTTCTCACCATTCACACCGGCGTCAAATACTCGGCAAGGGCCGTGATAGTCGCCACCGGCACCTACCTCGAGGGTCGGGTGATAGTGGGCGAAACGGCATACAGCGGCGGCCCGGACGGAATGTTCCCCTCGCGCGGGCTGAGCGAGAGCCTCGAAAGGCTCGGCGTGGAGCTTATGCGCTTCAAGACCGGCACCCCTGCGCGGGTACACAGCCGCAGCCTCGATTATTCAAAAATGGAAACGCAGGAGGGCGACGAGGAAATCACACCCTTCTCATTTGAAACCGAGGGCGGCCTTACGAACAAAATTCGCTGCCACCTCACTTATACGAACGAAAAAACGCACGAAATAATTCGGGCGAACCTCCACCGCAGTCCGCTTTTCAACGGCCTCATCGACGGCGTCGGCCCGCGCTACTGCCCTTCCATTGAGGACAAGGTGGTGCGCTTCGCCGACAAGGAGCGTCATCAGGCCTTCATCGAGCCGATGGGCCTCGACACCTGCGAAACCTATATTCAAGGCATGAGCAGCTCCCTGCCCGAGGACGTTCAGGCCGATGTTCTGCACAGCATGAGCGGACTTGAAAACGCCGAAATCATGCGCTGCGCCTACGCCATCGAGTACGATTGCTGCGACCCGCTCCAGCTTCGGCCCTCGCTGGAGTTTCGCAGTATCGGCGGCCTGTACGGCGCGGGCCAGTTCAACGGCACCAGCGGCTACGAGGAGGCGGCGGCCCAAGGACTTATGGCCGGTATAAACGCCGCCCGCGGACTCGACGGCAAGCCGCCCGTGGTCTTTGACCGCAGCGAAGCCTACATAGGCGTGCTGATCGACGACCTTGTGACGAAGGGTACGAACGAGCCCTACCGTATGCTCACGAGCCGCGCGGAGTACCGCCTGCTGCTTCGGCAGGACAACGCCGACCTCCGCCTGACGCCCACGGGCCATGAAATAGGGCTGATTTCCGACGAACGCTACGCCCGCTTCCTCGAAAAGCGCCGCCGGATTGAGGAGGAAACCGCGCGCATAAAAGCCGTCACCCTCGCCCCCTCCGCGGAGCTGAACCGCCTGCTGGAGGAAAAGGGCGAGCCTCCGCTCTCCACCGGGATTAAGTTGGCCGACCTTTTGAAGCGGCCCGCCGTGGGCTACGCCGAGCTCGCTCCCTTCGACCCCGGGCGGCCCCGTCTGGGGCGGGCCGAGGCCGAGCAGGTGGAAATCGCCGTAAAGTACGAGGGCTACATCAAGCGACAGTTCGAGCAGGTGGAGCAGTTCAAAAAGAACGAAAAGCGCCTGATTCCGGCGGATATTGACTACGAAAATATACACGGCCTGCGGCTCGAGGCCCGTCAGAAGCTGATGAAAATGCGGCCCGAGAACGTTGGCCGCGCGAGCCGTATCAGCGGCGTAAGTCCGGCGGACGTTGGCGTACTGCTCATATATCTCGCCGCGAGGGAGAGGGAAAGCCATGAAAACTCTTGAGAGCGGGGCGGCCCGCCTCGGGCTGGCTCTCGGCGCGGAGCAGCTTCGCGCCTTTGAGCTTTACGAGCGGCTGCTCCTCGCCGCCAACGAAAAAATGAACCTCACCGCAATAACCGACCCCGAGGAGGTGCGGGTGAAGCACTTTCTCGACTCGCTCACCCCTCTTGTGACCGGGCTTTTCGCGGCGGGGGCCTCCGTGGCCGATATCGGGGCGGGGGCGGGCTTTCCGTCGCTGCCGCTTAAAATCGCGCGGCCCGACCTTGAGGTGACAATGCTCGACAGCCTCAAAAAAAGGGTGGACTTCCTGAATGAAACCGTTGCCGCCCTCTCGCTTTCGGGCGCGAGGGCCGTCCACACAAGGGCCGAGGACGGCGCGAGGACGGCCCTGCGGGAGAGCTTCGACATAGTTGTGGCGCGCGCCGTGGCGGACCTTTCGGTGCTGGCCGAGTACGCCCTGCCCTTCGCGAGGGTGGGCGGCTTCTTTATCGCGATGAAGGGGCCTTGCCCGGAGCGCGAGGCGGCTTCGGCCACCGCCGCGATAAAGGCCGTGGGCGGCAGACTGCGGGAAATCCGCTCCGTCGCTCTCGGCGATGACGGCCCCGTTCACAGCCTCTGCGTTATAGAAAAAATTGAAAAAACTCCGTCAAAATACCCCAGAAAAGCGGGAAAACCGGCGAAAGAGCCCATCAAATAGGGCTCTTTCGTCGTTATAAGGCGAAATGTTTTTGTTCACAAGGCGCGTAATCTATGGTATAATTTGGATATAGAAAGCCAAACCATACCACAAAGGAGAAATGCGCAAATGAGAGCCGAAGAAATCGACGTGAACCTTATTTATCCGAACCCCTTTCAGCCGAGGCGTTACTACGACCCCGCCGGAATAAAGGAGCTGAGCGAGTCCATTCGCTCTATCGGCGTAATCAACCCCGTGATTGTGCGGCAGGCGGCCCACGGCTACGAGCTTATCGCCGGGGAAAGACGGCTGCGGGCGGCCCGCGAGGCCGGCCTTGGCAAAATACCGGCCATAATCCGCAGTATGAGCGACGCAGGCAGCGCGGTGGCCTCGATAGTGGAGAACATTCAGCGCAAGGACTTAAACTGTTTTGAGGAAGCCGAAAGCATCGAACGGCTCATGACATACCACCATCTCACGCAGGAGCAGGTTTCGGGAATGTTGTCCAAAAGCCCCGGCGCGGTTTCCAATAAGCTGCGGCTGCTTAAGCTGCCGCGCTCCGTCAGGGCGAAAATGCTGGAGTACGGCCTTGGCGAGCGGCACGGAAGGGCTTTGCTTCGGCTGGACAGCGAGGCCCAGCAGCTCGAGGCCGCCGACCGAATAGGCAAGGCGGGCATGAGCGCGGCGATGGCCGAAAAAACCGTCCAGCACATGATTGAGGAGAGTATTCGCGCCAATCGGCGCATAGTTCCGCGCATTTCCGCCGCCGATACGCGCGGCTGCATCGAGGCCATCACCAAAACTGTGGAAAACCTGCGCAAGAGCGGGGTTGTGACCTCCGCCTGCGAGGTGGACCGCGGCGACCATATCGAATACATAATCAAAATAGCGAAATAATTCGGGCCGTAAAAAACGCACGCAGATTGTTCAAGGGCTGAATGCATTGACATAATGCCGCTTCGAGCATTATATGTTTATAAGGCTATAAATTAATAATGTAGAAAATCCGCTCGCAACGAGCGGATTTCTTTGCGTTTATAAGCTTTTGCCCGAAAGGGACGCGTCGGGATAAAAGCGGCCTTTTCGCCCCTTTGCTTCAAATTGCGCCATGTTTCACGTGAAACATTACTTAATGACCTCGAGGCCGCCCATATAGGGACGAAGCGCCTCGGGTACGGTAATGCTGCCGTCGGCGTTCTGATAATTTTCCATAATGGCAGCAACGGTGCGGCCCACGGCTACGCCGCTGCCGTTGAGGGTGTGCACGTAACGGGCCTTGCCTCCGGGGCCGTCCTTGAACTTGATGTTTGCGCGTCGGGCTTGGAAGTCCTCGAAGTTGGAGCAGGAGGAAATCTCCACAAAACGGCCGTAAGAGGGCATCCATACCTCGATGTCGTACTTTTTCGCGGCGGTGAAGCCCAAATCGCCCACGCAGATTTTGACAACCCTGTAGGGCAGGCCCAGCCCTTGAAGCACCATCTCGGCGTCGTGGGTGAGCTTTTCAAGCTCCTCGTAGCTGTCCTCGGGCTTGGTGAACTTTACCAGCTCTACCTTGTTGAACTGGTGCTGGCGTATCAGGCCGCGCCCGTCGCGCCCGGCGCTGCCGGCCTCCTGACGGAAGCAGGCCGTGTAGGCCACGTGCTTGATGGGCAGGCTGTCGCCGTCGAGTATCTGGTCGCGGTACATATTCGTCACAGGCACCTCGGCGGTGGGAACGAGGAAATACTCGGTTCCGGCCACCTTATACGCGTCCTCCTCGAATTTCGGGAGCTGGCCGGTGCCGACCATGGAGCTGCGGTGAACCATGAACGGCGGGAAAATCTCGGTGTAGCCGTGGATTTCGGTGTGCGTGTCAAGGTAGTAGTTGACAATCGCCCGCTCGAGACGCGCGCCGGCGCCCCTGTATACGTGGAAGCGCGCGCCGGTGATTTTGGCGGCGGTGTCGGGGTCGAGAATACCAAGCTCCGCGCCCAGATCCCAGTGGGCCTTGGGCTCGAAATCGAACTCGGTGGGCTGGCCGTAGCGGCGTATTTCAACGTTGTCCTCGTCGGTGTCGCCGTCGGGTACGTCGTCGTTGGGTATGTTGGGAATACGGAGCATCGCCTCGTAAATTTTCGCCTCAACGTCCTTGATCTTTTCGTCCAAAGCCTTGACCTTTTCCGAAATTTCCTTCATCTCGGCGAACACGGGCGAAACGTCCTCGCCGGCCTTTTTCATTGCGGGAATTTTCTTAGAAGCCTCGTTTTGACGGGCCTTCAGGCCCTCCACCTCGTAGAGGATGGCGCGGCGTTCGTCGTCGAGGGCGATTACCGCGTCGATGTCCACGTCCTCCTTGCGGCGGGCCAGCGCGGCCTTAACCCGTTCGGTTTCCCCGCGGATAACTTTCATGTCTAACATATCTATGCCTCCAATTTTATATTGTTTTATCGTTTTGCGGTTTTATTCGGCTCACTCCGCGCTCAGCAGGTCAACTATGCGGATGAGGTCGTTCATGTTGTAGTATTCTATCTCGACGCGGCCCTTTTGGCTGCCCTTTATCCGCACCTTAGTGCCGAATTTTTCGGCCAGCTCGCGCTCGATGTCGGGGTAGGGCGGCTTGGCGGGTTTGGGCTTCGGCTTGGGTTTCGCCGTCGGCGGCTCCTTGGCGAGGGCCTCGGTCTGGCGGACGGTAAGCCCTTCGCTTATAACGCGCTCCGCCGCCGAAAGCCTTTGCGCCCTGTCGGAAATCGCCAGCAGAGCCCGCGCGTGGCCGGCGGAGAGCGCCCCGCTCCTGACCTGCGCCTGAAGCTCGGGGTCGAGGTTCAAAAGGCGAAGCGTGTTTGCGATATTGCTGCGGCTTTTGCCGATTTTCTCGCTGATACCGTCCTGCGTCAGGCCGAAGCGATCGATAAGGCTTTTGTAGCCCTGCGCCTCCTCGATGGGGTTCAGATCCTCGCGCTGGAGGTTTTCGATAAGCGCGATCTGCGCCGCCTGAACGTCGCTGTAGCTGCGGACTATGGCGGGTATTTCGGTAAGACCGGCCAGCTTGGCCGCGCGCCAGCGGCGTTCGCCGGCGATAATGCGGTAGTAGCCGTTGGCCGCGCTCACGACGATTATCGGCTGAATTACGCCGTGCTCGGCGATGGAGTCGGCCAGCTCGCGAAGCTGTTCCTCGGCGAAGGCCTTGCGCGGCTGGTCGGGGTCGGGCTCGACCATTGAAATCTTGAGCTTTGCGGCGGTTTCGTTATCGTCGGCGGGAGCGCCGATGTCCGTCGGGCGGAAAAGAGCGTCGAAGCCGCCGCGCAGATTTTTTGCCATTATACCTCATCTCCTAACACTTCCCGCGCCAAATTCATGTAGCTTTCCGCTCCTCGGGAGCCGCCGTCGTAATAAAGCGCGGGCCGACCGAAGCCCGGAGCCTCGCTCAGACGGACGTTGCGGGGAATTATGGTTTTGTATACCCTGTTCGGGAAAAATCTCTTTACCTCGTCCACCACCTGTATCGAGAGGTTCGTGCGGCTGTCGTACATCGTCAGCAGCACGCCCTCGAGCGCGAGGGCGGGGTTCAGGGCCTCGCGTATCTTTCTTATCGTGTTGGTGAGCTGGCTCACGCCCTCGAGCGCGTAAAATTCGCACTGTATGGGGATTATCACGCTGTCGGCGGCGGTAAGTATGTTTATGGTTATAAGCCCCAGCGAGGGGGGCGAGTCGATAAGTATGAAGTCGTAGTCGCCGCGAATTGGCTTTATCGCGTTTTTGAGCTGATTTTCGCGCCCGATAACGCTTATGAGGTCGAGCTCCGCGCCGCTGAGGCTGATGTTGGACGGGCAGAGGTACAAATTTTCGTATGGGGTTTCGACGATTATTTCCCCGATTGGGTCGTCACCCACGAGGCAGTCGCCCACGGTTTTTTCGCAGCGTCGCTTATCCACGCCGAGTCCGCTTGTGGCGTTGCCCTGCGGGTCTACGTCTATAAGAAGCGTCTTTTTGCCAAGCTTTGCCAGCCCGGCCGCCAAATTCACGGCGGTCGTCGTTTTGCCTACTCCGCCTTTCTGGTTCGCAATCGCGATCACCCTTGCCATGGGACGCGCCTCCTTTTTTAAGCTTTCATATATTTTAACATAAAATTCCCGCTTTGGCAATACCTATCTTCAACTTTTTACTGTTTTTCACCGTTTTTTGAAATTCGTAGATGTTTCACGTGAAACATCTACGAATTCAGGGCGCAATATCCCAGTAATGGCGGAAGTACCTCGCCGGCATGAGCTGCTTCATAAGACGCGGGTTTTTCCGCTCCGCTATGCCGATAGTGTCGTAAAACAGCTTCCAAGCCCGCTCGAAGGACTTTTCGTCGGCGGACTTCTCCGGCGGGATAAAGCCCTCCGCGCTGACTATGTACTTGTCGTGTGTGTCGTAAACGCCGAGCAGGCCGCGCCCGGTGTCGTGTATGACGAAGGGTATCGGCCCGAGCCGCGAGGCAAAGTGGCCGAGCACGAGGGGCAGGATATTGTTCTTTGGCGAAAAGCGGCAGTACTGCGCACCGCCCTCCATGACGGAAAAACGCATGAAGCCTTGCATTTTGTCTGTTTCACGTGAAACATTCTGCGCGAGGGTCGATACCCGAAACACATCGGCGTCCGTGAGGCGGGAGCTTGCGGCCCTGCCGAGCCTGAAGCCGAGCATGAGATAGCGGTATATGGCCGTTTCCCGCCCGTCGTCCGAGGAGAGAAAGGCCAAATATACGCGGCGCATGGCCTCGCCGCCGAGCTTTTGACGGGCCGCCGACGAAACGCGGCGGGCTTTTTCGGCGCTTGTCGCGACCTCCTTGTAGCGTGCGCCGAGGGAAAGCTGAAGCCTGTCGCCGGTGACAATCCCGGCGGGCTCGCGGCGGTCGTATACAGCGTCAAAAATCGCGCTGAAAAAACCCTGATACGAGCCGTCGTACACATAGATAAGGTCGAAATCGTCTAAAACTGTCCCGTAAGGCATTTTATTTTTTCCTCCGGCGAAGGGGGAAGCGAGTCGAAGCTGTCCTCCATGGTGAGTTGGCGGTATTCGAGTATGCCGGGCAGCATGGAGCTGGAGCCGGCCAAGCTTCCGTAGATGAAGTCGTGGTTCATTTTGAAGGCGGGATACATATATTTCCCGCCGCAGGTGATGAAGTATACCGCCCTTTTGAGCTGTACGCGCAGCTTTTGCAGGTCCTCGAAGCGCAGGCTCGCGGAGCGGCGCGCGGCGACGATACGCTTCGCGGAGCGCACCCCTATGCCGGGCGTGCGCAGCAGCAGCTCGTAGGGGGCGGTGTTTATCTCGACCGGGAAAAGCTCGAGATGATTGACCGCCCAAAAGCATTTTGGGTCGAGCAGGGGGTCGAGGCGGCTGTTTTCCTCGCTTAAAAGCTCGTCGGCGCGGAAGCCGTAAAATCGAAGCAGCCAGTCCGCCTGATAGAGCCGATGCTCCCGCAGAAGCGGGGGCTTTACGTCCTTCGGCAGAGCGGGGTGATTGCCCACGGGAACATAGGCGGAGTAGAAAACCCGCTTCAGGCCGTAGGTTTTGTAAAGCGCCTCGCTAAGGCGGATTATCTGAAAATCACTGTCGGGCGTTGCGCCGACTATCATCTGCGTGCTTTGCCCCGCCGGAACGAAGCTGGGCGCGTGGCGGAACAGCTTGATTTCGTTTTTCCGCTTAATTATGCCGTCGCGTATCTGCCCCATAGGCGCGGTGACCTTTTCGCGGCTTTTCTGCGGGGCCAGCAGTCTTAGGCTGCTTTCGCTGGGAAGCTCGATGTTCACGCTCATGCGGTCGGCCAACAGCCCAAGCGCGGAAATAAGCTCCGGCGACGAGCCGGGAATGGCCTTGACGTGTATATAGCCGTTGAAAAAATACTCCTTGCGCAGAATTGTTAGAGCCTCCAACAGCCGTTCGGTGGTGTAGTCGGGATTTTTGACGATGCCGGAGCTTAAAAACAGGCCCTCGACGTAGTTGCGGCGGTAGAAATTCATAAACAGATCCGCCAGCTCGCGCGGCTCGAAGGAGGCGCGCTCGATGTCGTTGCTGCGCCGGCAGACGCAGTATTTGCAGTCGTTGACGCAATAGTTGGTGTAAAGCACCTTCAAAAGGGAAATGCACCTTCCGTCGGAGCTGAACGCGTGGCAGCAGCCCGAGGGCGAGGTACTACCGATACCGCCGGGCCGCCCCGCGCGGTCGCTGCCGCTGCTGGTGCAGGCGGCGTCATATTTGGCGCTTTCCGCGAGAATACGCAGTTTTTCGGCGGTATCCATGCTATCCCTCCTTTTGCTCAATCGGTGGCGTACTTTTAGTATACCACGGAGGGACAGAAAATGCAAACAAATGTTCGCTTAAAACTGCACAAAAATTACTCGCGATTTTGTATATAACTTACAAAAACCATAGTGAGCATCGGTCCGAGCAGCAAGCCCCAGAAGCCGAAGAGCCTGAAGCCCACAAAAACGCCCGCCAACGACGCCAGAGGGTGCAGCCCCAGCCGCCCGCCGATAAGGCGCGGCTCCAGTATCTGACGGGTCAGCGAGCAGACCCCGTAGAGGGCCGACAGGCCGAAGCCCAAGGCCGCGTCGCCCGAGAGAAACTCGTAAAGCGCCCACGGCAGCAGCACGAGGCCGGAGCCGAATACCGGCACGGCGTCCACGAAGGCCACTCCGAGGGCGGCGGGCAGCGCGTGAGGCACGCCGAAAAGCAGAAAAAACACCGATAATATCGCGAAAATCAGCCCCATAAGCAGCCCTTGGGCGCGGAGGTAGCCCGTGAGGGCCGTGGAGAGCGCGTCGCGAAGGGCCGGCAGTCTGCGGGAAAAGCCATCGCCCCCGATTTTCGGGATTATGTCAACCAGCTTTTCCTCGTCCCGGAGGCGCTGAAAGAGGAAGGGTACTTCCTCCCGAAAAGAGAAATCCACGCTGTCCGCTGCTGCTGTCTCTGTCTTTGTAC
>CANRER010000026.1 GCA_947629615.1 uncultured Clostridia bacterium
TTAAATTCGCGGGTCTCCTTTTCCTCGAGGGCAAAGGCGCGAATGACGCGTGAGCCCTCCAACGCCTCGCGCACCGCTCCCAGCACGGCGTCGAGCGCGGCCTGCGCCTTTTTATACAGCGGTATCGTCACGGCCATAACGCCGAACACCACCGCCGAAAGGGCGGGTATGGCCGCCGCGAACACCGCCGCCGAGGGCGCGTCCACGGTGAAGGCCATTATCATCGCGCCGAACACCACCACGGGCGAGCGCAGGAACAGGCGCAGCACGAGGTTCACGCCGCTCTGCACCTGATTTACGTCGCTCGTCATGCCGGTTATCAGGCGGCTTTCGCCAAGCTCGTCGAGCTCGGCATAGGAGAGCGACTGCACATGGGCGAGCAGGGCGCGTCTGAGCTTCGCGCCGAAGCCCACCGCCGCCCTCGCCGCGAAAAACTGCGCCGTTATCGAGCATACCAGTCCGATAACGCCCAGCGCGGCAAGCAGGCCGCAAAGCCCCGCCACGTAGGGGAAGTCGTTGTTTTTGATGCCGTTGTCTATCATGGCCGCCATCACCAGCGGCACAAGAAGCTCAAAAAAGGCCTCCAGCATTTTGAAAAGCGGAGCCAAAGCTATTTCCTTTTTATAGTCCTTGATGTATCGGAGCAGCTTAAACATTGAGCGTTTCCTCCAAAATTTCAGCCGCGAGGCGTATGCAGCCGACGCAGGGGCGGCGGCGGTAGTATTCGGCGGTGCGCTCCTCGGGAATGTGGCCGCTGCCGGCGGCTCTCGCGCCGAGTATCTCGCGGCAGATTATGGAACCCTGCTTTTCCTTGAATTTTGCGGCCAAGTCCTGAATAAGCTTATAATGAGCGGCCTTTGCCTCCCTGTCGGCGGGGCCCTCGGGGCCGGCGATAAGCCCCGCGGCCATGAACATTCCCGTCACCGCGCCGCAAACCTCGCGCAGGCGGCCCATGCCGCCCCCGAACGACGAGGCCAGCCGCATAAGGGCGGGTATATCCGCGTCGAGCGCGTCGGCGTAGGCCAAAAGCACGGACTGCGCGCAGCTGTAGCCCTCGTAAAAGGCCTGCTCGGCCCTATCCGCTCTGGTCATCAGAAGCCGCCCCCCTGCCCGAGAAATCTCATCAGCCCCAAAAAGGCCCACAGCGCGACGCACAGCGCCCCGCCCACCAGCGAAAAGGTCAGCGCGCGCCGCGAGAACCGCCTTGCCGCGGCAAACAGGCCGCTTTCGGCGGCAAGCTCGCACTCGCGGGCAAAGACGACGGCGGGTATGCCGAATATCCAGTTGCCCAAAAGCACCGTCGTAAGCACGGCGAGCGTCATATGGCTCTTGAGCCGCCCCGGCGGCGGCGCGGCAGCCCCGCAGGACGGGCAGAATTTATTTTCGGGCGAGAGCTCTCTCCCGCAGGAAAGACAGTTCATGTCACGAGCCTCCTTCTCTTCAGCCAAAAAGTAAAATATCAATTTATTTTATTCTGCAAAAAATCCTAAAATCCTTCCGCGTAGGCAAAATTTAGCCCAATATTTGGCGGTTTACAATAATTCAAATTAAATTTCAAAAAAAAATGTGTAAAATCTATGAAAAATCTACTAAAAACATTTGACTAATCGGAAAATTTTTGGTAAAATAGTAGTATAAGGATTTATACGCTGCCGCTTGGTTGGCAGCCGCCGCGAAAGGACAGTCACAAATGAACAAGAATACGGACTCTAACCCTCCGAAAAACCCCTATCTTGACAGCTTCTCGCTCTACCTTTACAACGAGGGCAAGAGCTTTAACTGCTACGACCATCTCGGCGCGCACCCCTCCGACCTGTTCGGCGTTTCGGGCTACAGCTTCGCCGTTTGGGCGCCAAACGCTGAGGCCGTGAGCGTGGTGGGCGACTTCAACGGCTGGGACGCCGCCGCCGACCCGATGAACCCGCAGGGCGAAACGGGAATATGGCACGCCTTTGTCAAGGGAGTCGGCGAGGGCGAAAACTACAAATACTGCATCAAAACCAAGGGCGGCGAGCTGCTCTACAAGGCCGATCCCTGCGGCTTCCGCTGCCAGCTTCGGCCCGAAACCGCCAGCCGCACCTGCGACATCGAGGGTTTCGAGTGGGGCGACAGCAAGTGGATAGAAAAAAAGCTGACCACCCCGCCCTACGACAAGCCTATGCTCATATACGAGATGCACGCCGGGAGCTGGAAGCAGCACGAGGACGGCAGCTTTTACAGCTTCCGCGAGCTGGCCGACGAGCTGGCCCCCTACCTTAAGGAGATGGGCTACACCCACGTGGAGCTTATGCCCATATCCGAATACCCCTTCGACGGGAGCTGGGGCTATCAGGTGACGGGCTACTTCGCCGTGACGGCCCGCTACGGCGAGCCGAAGGACTTCATGTACTTCGTTGACCGCCTCCACCGCGAGGGCATAGCCGTTATCCTCGACTGGGTGCCGGCGCACTTCCCCCGCGACGCTCACGGCCTGAGGCTGTTCGACGGCACGCCGACCTACGAGTACGCCGACCCTCGGCTGGGCGAGCATAAGGAATGGGGTACGCTGGTTTTCGATTACAGCAAAACGCAGGTCATCTCCTTCCTGATTTCCAGCGCGATGTTCTGGCTCGACAAATACCACGTGGACGGGCTGAGAGTTGACGCCGTAAGCAGTATGCTCTACCTCGACTATTCCCGCACGGAATGGGTGCGCAACAAATACGGCAAGAACGAGAACCTCGAGGCCATCGAGTTCCTTAAAACCCTCAACAAGGAGGTGTTCAGGCGCTTCCCCAACACTCTCATGATTGCGGAGGAATCGACCGCGTGGCCGCTGGTGACGAAGCCCGCTCACGAGGGCGGCCTCGGCTTCAACTATAAGTGGAACATGGGCTGGATGAACGATATGCTCCGCTACATGGCGATGGATCCCTTCTTCCGCAGGGGCAACCACTCCATTTTGACCTTCTCGATGATGTACGCCTTCAGCGAAAACTACATTCTCCCCTTCTCCCACGACGAGGTCGTTCACGGGAAGGCCAGCCTCATCGGCAAGATGTCGGGGCTGGAGGGCCAGAAGTTCGACTCGCTCCGCACGCTGATGATGTACAAGATGGCCCACCCCGGCAAAAAGCTGGACTTCATGGGCAGCGAGTTCGCGCAGTTCATCGAGTGGCGCTTTTACGAGGGGCTGGAGTGGCATTTGCTGAACCTCCCGGCCCACAGGCAATACCACGAGTTCATAAAGCAGCTCAACGCTTTTTACCTCAAAAACAGGGCCTTTTACGAAATCGAGAACAGCTGGGACGGCTTCCAATGGATAAACGCCAACGACGCCGACCGCAGCGTAATCTCCTTCATCCGCCGAGGCACAAAAAAGCGTGACGAAATAATAGTTATATGCAACTTCACCCCGGTAGCTTACGAAAAATACCGCGTTGGCGTACCCAAGCGCGGCGACTATAAAGAGGTGTTCTCCTCGGCTTGGGCCGAATTTGGCGGCTGCGGCCGAAGCGTCGGAACCGTCAGGGCGCACAAAAAGCCCATAGATAACATGGAGTTTTCCATTGACGTAGATTTACCGCCGATGAGCGCCGTATACCTCAAGCGCACGGCGCCGGCAGGCAATAAAACAAGCAATTCAAAAGGAAAGGATGATATTGAATGATATCAACAGACTGCGTTGCAATGATACTCGCCGGCGGACAGGGCAGCCGTCTGGGCGTGCTGACGACAACCGTCGCAAAGCCGGCCGTTCCCTTCGGCGGCAAGTACCGCATAATCGACTTCGCGCTCAGCAACTGCGCCCATTCGGGCATCGACACCGTTGGCGTGCTGACACAGTACCAGCCGCTTGAGCTGAACACCTATATCGGCAGCGGCAACCCTTGGGATCTCAACCGCAACTCCGGCGGCATATACGTGCTGCCGCCCTACCAAAAGGCCGAAAGCGGCGAATGGTACAAGGGTACGGCCAACGCCATATACCAGAACATCGAGTTCATCGACAAGTTCAACCCCAAGTATGTGCTGATACTTTCGGGCGATCACATCTATAAGATGAACTACGACAACATGATAAAATACCACGAGCAAAAGGGCGCCGACGCGACCATCGCCGTGATTGAGGTGCCTTGGGAGGAGGCCGGGCGCTTCGGCATAATGACGGCCGACCAAGCCGGCCGCATCGTGGAGTTTGCCGAAAAGCCCGCCGAGCCTAAGAGCAACCTCGCCTCGATGGGCGTTTACGTGTTCACGTGGCCCGTGCTGAAGCGCTACCTCACCATGGACGAGCGCGACCCTCAAAGCAGCAACGACTTCGGCAAGAACATCATTCCCTCCATGCTGAACAACAGAGAGGCCCTTTACGCCTACAGCTTCGAGGGCTATTGGAAGGACGTCGGAACGGTGCAGAGCCTTTGGGAGGCCAATATGGACATCATCGCCGACCCGCCCGTCTTTGAAATAGACGACAGCTCGTGGCGCATATTCTCGCGCAACCCCGTCAAGCCCCCGCACTACGCGGCCAAGGGCGCGAATATCTCCAACTCGGCCATCACCGAGGGCTGCGAGATTTACGGCACCGTCAAGCACTCGATTTTGTTCGAGGGCGTGACCGTCGGCCGCGGCGCGATAGTCGAGGACTCCATTCTCTTCCCCGGCGCCGTCATCGGCGAAAACTGCACCATCTCCAAAACCATCATCGGCAACGACACCGTTATCTCCAACAGCTGCACCATCGGCGATAAGTCCATCGGCGAGGATCAATTCAAGAGCAAGTACTGCTCCGACGACATAAGCCTTATCGGCGGCGGATTGGTCATCTCCGAGGGAACGAAGATAGGCGTCAACGCTATGGTCAAGGAATCCATATAACGGAAGGGAGAGGATAACAATGAAGGATACAATGGGCATCATACTGGCGGAAAACGCCGACATCCGCCTCAATGAGCTTACCGATATACGCTCCGTGGCGGCCCTGCCCTTCGCGGGCCGGTACAGGCTGATCGACTTCATACTGTCGAACATGGTGAACTCGGGAATTATAAACGTGGGCATAACCACGCTGTTCAACTATTCGTCGCTGATGGACCACGTCGGCAACGGCAACGCTTGGGATCTCAACCGCAAAACCTACGGCCTGTTTTTCCTGCCGCCCTATATCAGGGGCGGCAACGCGGCCGGGCTTTCCGGCGGCAACGTGGATATGCTCTACAGCATACTGACCCACCTTCGCCGCAGCCCGCAGACCTACGTTCTCATCGCGGGCGGCAACCTTGTTTTCAACATGACGTTCGAGGAGCTTCTGAGCTTCCACCGCGATACCGACGCGGACCTTACGGTCGTTTACCACCGCCTGAACAACAACCCCGAGCAGCTCCGCCGCACCACCGTTTACGAGATAAACGCCGAGGGCCGCGTGACGGGCATCGAGCACAACCCCATGAACCCCAAGAGCAATTTCAGCGGCATGGATATATACATAGTCGAACGCACCCGCCTCATCGCCATGATAGAGGAGGCCCACGCTAAGGGCAAGCACGACTTTATCAAGGATATGCTGCTCGCCAACATCGACAGCCTCAACATCTCGGCCTACGAGTTCAAAGGCTTCGTCGGCCGGGTGGACAGCATAAAGAGCTATTACGACAACAGTATGCTCATGCTGAACGAAAATATCCGCCGTGAGCTGTTCGGCGGCGAAAACCTGATTTACACAAAGGTAAAGGATCAGGTTCCCACGCGCTACGGCGAGAATGCCGGCGTTTCGGACTCGCTCATCGCGGACGGCTGCCGCATAGACGGCACGGTTGAAAACTCCATCATTTTCCGCGGCGTAAACATAGGCAAGGGCTCGGTTGTGCGCAACAGCATAATCATGCAGAACTCCGTGATAAACGAAAACTGCGACCTTGAAAACGTCGTTATAGATAAGGAGTGTACGCTGCGGCCGACCAAGCGGCTTATCGGCCAGCCCAACTATCCCGTCATTCTGCCCAAGCGCACGATGATATAGCCCGTTAGGAGTGGACAGTATGAAAAAAATTCTGTTTGTTACAAGCGAGTGCGTACCCTTCGTCAAGACCGGCGGCTTGGCCGACGTTGTGGGCGCGCTGCCCAAGGTGCTGAACGAAAAGGGCTGCGACGCCCGCGTTATCCTGCCCAAGTACGGCGCAATTCCGCAGCGGTATAAGGACGAAATGCGCTATATCGACCACATCTACATAAAGATGAACTGGCGCAGCCAGTACTGCGGCATTTTCGAGCTGAAGATGAACGGCGTGACCTACTACTTCATCGACAACGAATTTTACTTCGGCGGGCCAACCATCTACGGTCCCATACACGAGGACATCGAGCGCTTCGCCTTCTTTGACAAGGCCGTGCTCGCGGCCCTTCAGGTCATAGACTTCTTCCCCGACGTGCTCCACTGCAACGACTGGCAGTCAGGCATGGCGCCGGTGCTGCTGCGCGCGCACTACGGCTACGACGGGCGTTACAACGCCATGAAGTCGATAATGACGATACACAACCTGAAGTTTCAGGGCGTGTACGACAAAAAGACCATCGCCGACGTATGCGAGCTCAGCATGGACTATTTCACCCCCGATAAGCTGGAATTTTACCGTGACGCGAGCTTTCTCAAGGGCGGCATAGTATACGCCGACTACATCACCACCGTAAGCCCCACCTACGCCGAGGAGATAAAGAGCGACTACTTCGGCGAGCGGCTCAACGGCCTGCTGAACGCGCGTTCGGCCAGCCTCACGGGCATAGTCAACGGCATCAGCTATGACGACTGGGATCCCGCCACCGACAAGTTTATCTACCATAACTACGGCATAAAGGATTTCATCGAGGGCAAAAAGGTGAACAAACGCGCCCTCCAGCATGACCTCCATTTCGACGAGAACCCCGATAAGCTCCTTATCGGCATGGTTACGCGCCTCACGGCTCAAAAGGGCATGGATTTGGTGGAGTGCGTGCTTGACAGCATACTTGCAAATCCGAATATTCAGATGGTGTTCCTCGGCACCGGCGAGCAGCGATACGAGGACGTGCTGCGCTTCTTCGAGTGGAAGTACAGCGGCCGCGTCAGCGCACAGATAAAGTTCGACAACGCGCTTTCGCATAAGGTCTACGCCGCCTGCGACGCCTTCCTCATGCCCTCGCAGTTCGAGCCCTGCGGCCTCAGTCAGATGATTTCCATGCGCTACGGCACGCTGCCCATCGTCCGCGAAACCGGCGGCCTTAAGGATACCGTGGAGCCGTATAACGAGTATGAGCATACCGGCACGGGCTATAGCTTCCGTAACTATAACGCCCACGAAATGCTCGGCCGTATCGAAAACGCTTACCTCACCTTCGCCCTGCATAAGGACGATTGGACGGCCATGCAGAAACGCGCTATGGAGAAGGACTTCTCGTGGAACGCCAGCGCGGATAAGTATATCGATCTGTATAATAGACTGTAAACGCCGCCAAAATCCTTGGTTAATGCAAAATCCGCCCGTATGGGCGGATTTCTGCTTGTGTGGGATTATTTTTTACGGCGGAGCAGAACGAAAGCGGCGCCTCCGCCGGCGGAAACGACGGCGGCAGCGGCGGCTCCGGCGGCGATGGGGGCCGTGAGGCCGCGCTTCGCGGACTTTTTGCTCTTATCCGCTTTTTTTGCTTCTTCCGTTTCTTCCGCTTTTTCCGCGTTTTCCGCTTCGTCCGACGCTTGCGTTTCGGCGGCCGCGGGGTCGTCCTTCTTCGGGGCGGGCTCGGGAACGTATATGTAGGCCGAAAGCTCGCTCATGCTCGGCGCTTCGCGGCCGTATTCCAGCAGATAATAATCGTTCCTGTCCGCGCGGCGGCGAACCACCGCGTAAGTCGGATAAAATGATCCCCCATTAACTTCAAAATCATCTTCGGTCATCAGCTTGTCGAAATCGTAATTAATTAACGAATCGCCTTCGTCGCAAAACACAAGGAATGTATCCTTGCCCAAATCGTACACGCCGCCAATAATAGCGCCCATGCCCCATGCGGGAGCCGTTTCGCTAATGGCTATTATAACGCCCTGCTTTTGACGCTGAGATTCGACATAACGGTTGTCGATGCCTTGAAAAGTAACGGGATTACTAAAGCACCTTGTCACACAGCCGCTGTTTGAGCACTTGTGTTCCGCCAGCGACACATGCCGGTTGGTTATGCGGAATATAAAATCCTCAATATCTTTAGTCATGACGTATGTGCGAACAAGCGGATCGTTTGGTTCGAAATAATCAAACGCTTTTGTGTAATATTCGAACCAGTCATCAGTGTCGTCATAATCAGTGTCGTCATAATCAGTGTCGTCATAATCAGTGTCGTCATAATAGTCATAAAAACTTGCGATATATTTAGCCGCCGCGTTTATTAGCGTTTCGTCGCTCATATTTCCGTATACTGTTTTCTCGCTGTCCGTTAAAAAAACATCGTCCGTTAAATCAATATTCCCGATTCGAGCGGCCAAACTACCATTCATTGAGTCAACATCTAGAACCTTTGCCAGCAAGTCCTGTATTTTCAGCTTTTCGGCGTTGGAAAGAGTATTTGTTACGTTGGGCAAGTCAAGGCCGAGGCCGGAGCCTAAAAGCCTTGGGTCGGAGGAGGAGGTTTCCGCAAGGCTAACCCAGCCATCAACGCTGCTCCCATCCCAATACGAGGTATAGCCCCACTTGCGGCCGTTGGCGTTGAGGACTTCTTTCTTTATATGAAGCTTGGTATACATAGGTATGGTATGATCCATCAATCGGTCGAAGCTTGTGGAGGGGCCGCTGCGGATATTGAGGCCGTCGCCGTCGCGGGCGTTCACGTAAACGCTGTAATCAACGTCCTTGACTTTGGAGGTATTGGCAAGGTAAATCCAGCCGGGATACGAGCTGTAGCCCGAAAGGGTTTTTGGATTCTTGGCAAATCTAATCTCGCCCCAAAGATTGCCGTCATGCTCGGCCTCACCATAAATATGTAATTCCTCGCCGGGTTCGCAAGTATCTAAGACTTCAAATTCGGGGCCGGGGCCGTCGCGCACATTAGCGCCCGAGGCGCCTGTTATAAAAATGTCATAATCGGCGTCCTTATACTCGGTGGTGTTGGCAAGGTAAACCCAGCCCTCATCGCCAATATATTGAGTTTTACCCCAAAGATTACCGTTATGCTTAGCCGTATCCGTTATGGTCAAGTATTCACCCAAGCTTATAGGCTCGGAAAGCACGGTATCGTATTCCGGCCCGGGGCCGCTGCGCAGATTTACGCCGGCCTCAGTGTTGACTATAACATCGTATTCGGCCAGGGCGGGCAGGGCCGCGAGCGCGGCGAAGGCCGCGCAGGCGGCGCACAAAATTACTTTCAGCTTTTTCATTTCCCCGCCTCTGTTATCTTACGGTAAAGGCCGTGTCGTACATAACGATGTCGTTACTACCGCAGCTAAATTTAAACCACAGATTTTCCACGCCGCGAAGATCCACGTCGATATCCACCTCGCCTTTACTTTGCTGAAGGTCGTAGCGGTCGATAAGCTCCCCATCCTCGCCGTCGCCGCAGGAATAGAACTCTATTTTCCCTTCCGCATTTGAGCCGACGGACTTATAGGGCATGACAGCGGTGGCCGTGAGACGACTGTAGTGTCCGTTCAACATATAGGAAAAAGAATATCTCTTTCTGCTATAATAATAATCGTTACCAACAATAGCTTCATCGCAGGTATGGGTCTTGTCCTTTAGGTTGTATTCATACGTTTTAATAACGTAATTGCAGTCCTCGTTGCCGTCATAATTCACCATTTGGCTCGCGGGGATAATTGTGCCGGAGGGACGCTCGCCGTCGAGATACACGGCAAGCTCCTGCTGATTCCACGCGACGGGCAGGCCCATAAGGCCGGCCATGGCCCTGAGCGGCACGTAGGTGGTGCCGTTATAGATGAAGGGCTCGACGCGCTCGCCCCGCGCGTTGGGGAGGTCGGTTTCGATGCCGTCCCAAAAAACCTTTATGCCGCCCATATCCACATTGATATTGGCCGCCACGGCCGAAACGGCGGCCAACAGCGCCAGCCCGGCCAGCAGCCCGGCAATATAGCCCTTTAACGTATCCTTCATTTTTTCTCCTCCTTATCTGCCAACAAGGCTTATATCGTAAAGATTGGTATCAGAATTATAGCCAGAAGATATAGAAATCTTCAAGTTTTCCACACCGAGCAGATTGACCGATATGTCTATCGGGTCGTCGGCGAGAGCGACGGTGTATTCGTCGATAAGCGTTTCGCTGCCGTCGTCCTCCACGCTGTAGAACCGTATGGTTCCCTCGTAATTTTTATTTCCTATTCCTGTAAAGCTGTAAGCCGCCTTGGCCCTGAGGGCCGCGTACTTGCCGTCCAGAATATAAATATTTGTTCCGTCGCCCCTAAGCAGATTTGCGCAGGCGATGGTCGCGTCCTTGCGAGTGATGGTCGTGTTCGTTTGAATTTTAATACCCGCCCGGTCAATCTTACTTTCGGGCAGCTCGTCCAGCGGAATTGCGTTATAGAGCCGCTCGCCGATATAAACGGCCTTTTCGGCGGCCTCCCACTGCACTTTTTTATTCATAAGGCCCGACATGGCCCTGAGCGGCACGTAGGTGGTGCCGTCGTAAAGTATTGGCTCGACCTTGGCGCCGTTGGCGTCGGTCAGGGTTTGCTCCTTGCCGCGAAGGAACACACGTATGCCGCCCATGTTCACGTCGATGGCCGAGGCGAAGGCCGTCATTGTGAACAGGCCCGCCGTCAACATTCCCACGGCAAAGCCGCGGAGCTTTCTTCCGTTAAGCATTGCGATCTCTCCTTTTTCATGCAATATTGTACAAAACCATTATACCCCCCCCCGACGCAAATTGTCAAGTACTTTATGCAAAATTTTGCATTTTCTTTTATTTTCACGCAAAAAAAGGCCCCCGCGGGGGGAGCCTTACGCCGCGTCAGTCGGCGTCGATTGCGGTTTCTTCGTCGTATTTATCCAGCGCGTCCTCAATCTCGTCAAAATAGCCGAGGTCGTCCATTCTGCTATAGGTCAGGAAAGCGGCGAGCTTATAGCCGGTTTCGTTAAGGGTTATGCCATCATCCTGCAAAAGCCCGGGCGGAACGCGGCCCTCGTCCATGGCGGCCTCGTCCTCGGGGGCTATCGTCAGGCCGAGGCTCGCCATGCCGTCGGTGCTGAGATATTCGCGCAGATTTATAAAGCTATCGCCGTACTCGGCGGCCATAGCGTCCTCGAGGGGCTTCATCTCGTCGCGGGTACCGCTCGGCACGCCAAGCACAATATAGCGTTCGCGCCCGGCGATGAGCTTCTTTTGCTCGGCGAGCATGGCCTCCGTATCGCCGGCAAGCCCGCTGTCGCTTTCGATGAAGATAACGGGCAGATATGCCCTTTGCAGGGCGGTTTCGTGCGGGTCGTTAAGATCTACCACGCTGACGACAGTATTAAGCAGGTCGTGGCCGATGAGCGTTTCCACTATCAGCGGCAGCTCGCCGCCCACGTCCGTTTCGTTTATCCTTCTTCCGTAAAAGGCAACGCCGGGAAGATGAACCGTGGCCGCGTTGGTCACATTTTCGGCGGCGGCCTTTTCCTTGGCGGTTCTCTTTTCGTAAGCGGCGTCGCGCTCGAGCTGATGCTGCTTAAGGCGGATTTCGGCCTCCTTGTATTCTTCGGTTATTTCGTCGGAGCGGCTCCTATTCACAATGAACATCACGGCCATAGCCGCCGCGAGTAGGGCTATCATCACTATGGCCACGAAACGCTTTCTTTCCCTGAACATGGATTTCCCCTGCCTTTTTATGCCAAATTATCGCATATTATAATTATACCATTTATCATCCGCCTTGTCAATAGAGGGAAGTGCGGACGAAAAAAATTTTGATTTTCTATAGACGAAACAGAAAAAATGTGATATTATTATATTAGCACAGGCAAAGGAAGGGGGCCGGCGGCATGGATATAACCGAAATCGCGCGGGCGTTCGCCATCGACGGCGAGCCGCTGTCGGCAATTCCCTTGAGCGGGGGCCACATCAACGACACCTGCAAAATATCCACGAGCGGCTCGCGCTATGTGCTTCAGCGGATAAACAGCCGCGTGCTGAAGGATCCGCCGCTGGTGATGGAAAATATCGCCGCCGTGACGGCTCATCTAAGGGCCAAGGGCATGGAAACCCTGACGATAATCCCCACCCTCGCGGGCGGGCCGCTGCACAAGCAGGGCGGCGATTACTACCGAATGTACGCCTTTATCGAAAACGCCGAAAGTCGGCTTTCGCCCCTTTCTGCCGAGGATTTCCGCGCGGCGGGGGCGGCCTTCGGCTCGTTTGTGGAGGCTTTGGGCGATATGCCCGTGGGCAAGGTTCACCAAATACCGAAGGCCTCGCACGACACGGCCTTTCACCTTGCCGAGCTGAAAAGGGCCGTCCGCGCCGACGAATTTGGCCGCGCCAAGTACGCCGGCAGGGAGATTGAGCTGGCCATGCAAAAAAGCCGCTACGCCTCGCTGTTAAGGCCGCTGCTTATATCGGGCGAGCTGCCGCTGAGGATTGTCCACAACGACACAAAATACAGCAACATAATGGTCGATACCGCCACGCACAAGGCCCGCTGTGTGCTCGACCTCGACAACGTTATGCCCGGCTCCGCGCTGACAGACTACGGCGACGCGATACGCAGCGGCTGCGACGGCGGGGGCTTCTTCCGCGCAGAGCTGGTGGCCCCGTACAGGGCGGGCTTTCTTGGGGCTGTGGAGCTGACCGAGCTCGAAACGGAGCTGCTGCCGGCGGCGCCGCTGATAATTACATACGAAAACGCCATACGCTACCTGACGGACTATCTGTCGGGGGATACGTATTTCAAAATAAGATACCCGGGGCATAATCTTGAAAAATTCCGCGCCCGTATGCGGCTTCTGGAGGATATGGAGGCCAGCCCCCTCTGCGGCATATAAAGGGCGGGGCGGTAATTTCAGATTTATAAATATTTCCTCTTCTCAAACGGGAGTTTTTATGCTACAATAAAATCAGGAGGCGAGATATATGAAGCTGGAGCTGATTCGTCAAAACAAGCTCAAAATTACGCTCTGCCGCGAGGACCTTAACTCCTACGGGGTGAACGTCGAGAGCATATCGAAGAAAACAAGCGAAGCGCAGGCCATGTTTTTCTCTGTGCTGAGGAAGGCCGAGGCCGAGGTGGGCTTCGATTATTCCAATTCGCGCCTTGTGGTGGAGGCAATGCCCTCCTCGGGCGATTTGGTGATATTCGTCACAAAGGTGGATAACGAGGCCGAACAGCGGCTTTTCGAGCGCATATCCTCGCGGCAGGAAAATATGCAGCGCGAGGCGAGGCCGCAGATGAGGAGCGAGGCCGAACGCCGCCGCGAGGACGGGCGCGCCAGCTTTATGGTGGAGCTTACGTCCTTTGACGACGTGGTGGAAATGTGCCACGCCATTCCTACATATTTCGGCGGCACCCTTTACAGCAGCGAGGAAAACTATTACGTGACCGTCGGCGCAGGCATGGAAAAGCTTGTGGCGGAGTACGGCCGCCTGCTGGACGAGGGCGCGCAGAGCATTATCGAGGAGCATGGCGTGCCTATTATCTACCGCAGAACGTTCGATATTATACGCAACAGATTTAAGGCCTAATGTGGGGCCGGGAAAAAATGGCGCAGACCGTTCAAGGGCTGAATGGATTAGATTAATGCTGCTTTGAGCATTATATGTTTACTAAAAGGCCATGAATTAATGAGGAAAATCCGCTCATACGAGCGGATTTTCTTGTTTTTTAAGCCCTTGAACTATGAACGAAAATCACCCTCGGCGTACCTATGTACGCCGTCGGGAGTGCTTG
>CANRER010000027.1 GCA_947629615.1 uncultured Clostridia bacterium
CGCTTTCGAGGGTGAGCGGGCCGAGCGGGGATTGGCAATACTCACGGTATTTCATAACACATCAACCATTTTCATCAATTTCTCGGCAAGCTCCGCCGCGTCGCCGCCCTTCGGCAAATGGACGAAGCCGCACGGCGTTTTGCCGGCGGTGAAGCGCAAAGCCCTATACATCAGCGCGTTGCAGACATACGTGCCCGCGGTGTTGCTGACGTCGGCCCCGCCAGCCTCGGCCATTTTCTTTATCGGCAGAGTGGCGAAGCAGGCCGCCGGGCCGCCCTCCTCAAGGGGAGCGTCGGTTAAAACCGCGCCGTCGTTATCGGGGAGCGAAGCGTCGGCGACGTTTATCGCCACGCGCTCGACGGTGATTTTGCTCCGCGAGGCCTCGCCCGTGAGAACGACGGCGGAATATTCGCGCTCGCACAGCTCCGCGCGGAGGATTTCAAACGAACGCTTATACGAGGTCGGCAAAAGCAGCCTGCCCACGCCCTCGGGCAAAAGGCGCAAAACCTTTGCCGAGGTGTTTTCGGCGGAGCCGCCGAACGGCGTGAACGCGGTTATAAGCACAGCCATTTTATCTCTACCTCGCTTTCGCGCTCCGACGCGGCGGCGCAGACGCAGCAGCCGTCGGAAAAATGGATTATATTCACGCTCCCGACCCTGCCGCCGAGCGTCGAAAACCTTTCCATGCCGCTGAAAATGCCCATTTCGGCGAACTTAACGTAGGCCTCCTTGGCGGTGTATATATCAAAAAAATTGTCCTCGGTCGCGGCGGCGGCCTCGTCGGGAGCGAAAAACCGCTTTACCACGCCCATGTACCCTGCGGCGACGCGCTTCATCTCAAGATCCGCGCCTATCTCGTAGTCGCTGACGGCGCAGAGCATATAGCCGCGGCTGTCGGAAAAGGAAAAGCACGGGCCGTCCACGGCGTAGGGCTTGCCGGTGGGGCGGCGGGCAAAAACGAAGCCGCTTTTGCCGCAGTAGTCGAAAAGAGCCTTTTCCACAAAGGCCCGCTTATCCATGCCCTTTGCGAGATAGGCCTTTATCATTCCATTTCACCCAGCTCGTAAAGCGCGATGGCCGAGGCGACAAGCCCCGCCGTTTCGGTGCGGAGTATTCTCGGCCCCATGGTGGCGGCAAGAACGCCCCTCTCCCGCGCGAGAGCGACCTCGCTTTCGGCAAAGCCGCCCTCCGGCCCTATCATAATTGAAAGAGTGCGGGCCGTTTTGCCGCGAAGGCAGTCCCTGAGCGGCGTCTTATGCTCGTCCTCGTAGGGTATCACGGCGAGGTCGGCCTTGGCGGCAAGCTCCGCCGCACGGGCGAAGCTGACGGGCGCGGCCACCTCCGGCACAAGGCCCCGGCGGCTTTGAGCGGCGGCCTCACGGGCGATTTTGCGCAGGCGTTCGAGCTTGGAGTCCTTTTCAAGGCGGGCCACGATGCGCTCGGTGTTCATCGGCACGATTTTGGCGACGCCTATCTCGGTGGCCTTTTGCACGATGAACTCCAGCTTTGGATTTTTCGCAACAGCCTGAAACAGCGTTATCTTCAGCTTCGGCTCCGTCGGCGCGGGGTATGCGGCCTCGATAACGGCCGAGTCGCCGGCCAGAGCCGCGTCGTAAAACGTACCCTCGCCGTCGCAGAGGGTGAACCTCGCGCCCTCGCCCATGCGCAGCACGGTTTTAATATGCCGCAGCAGCTCGCCGTCAAGCTGCGCCGTCGCGCCGTTTATCCTGCTTTTATCTATCAAAAAATTTGCCATATTTTACCTCGCTACAACGCAGTACCAGTCGTTTTCGTTCCTTTGCTCGACAACCTCGAACCCGTTTTCCTCAAGGGCGGCGAGAACCTCGCCGAGGCGCGGCTCGATTATGCCGCAGCAGATGAACGCCGCGCCGTCCTTCATATAGCGGCGAGCGTCGCGGCAAAGCGGGATTATCACGTCGGCAACGATATTCGCGACAACTATTTCGAAGCCTATGCTTTCGTACCTGCGTTTCAGGGCCTCGTCTTCCAGCACGTTTCCGGCCTCGACGATGTATCGCTCCTCCCCTATGCCGTTAAGAGCCGCGTTCGCGTAGGCGATTTTTTTGCAGTTGGGGTCGATGTCCACGGCGTAGGCCCGCCCCGCCCCGAGCATAAGCGAGATTATCGAAAGTATGCCGCTGCCGCAGCCGAGGTCGAGCACGTCCATGCCGGGCTTTACGCGTCGGTCGAGCTGCTCCACGCACAGGCGCGTGGTTTCGTGCTGGCCGCTGCCGAAGGTCATGCCCGGGTCTATGTTGAAAACGATTTTTCCCTCGGTATTTTCGAGCGTTTCCCACTGCGGCTTTATAATCAGCCTATCCCCCACGGCTATGGGGTGGAAATAACGCTTCCAGTTTTCCGCCCAGTCCTCCTCGCGGAGGCTGTCGAGGCTTATTTCGAGCCGCCCGAAAAGGCCGTCCTTATCCAAAAGCTTAAGGGCGGCGAGCTCTTGACGGACGCTCATAAGCTGCTTCGCGCCGTTCTCGTTGTCGGCTATGTAGATTATTACGCGGGTTTCCCCTTGGCGGGAGGCGTAAAGCTCCTCGTCCACGTAATCCCAGTAGCGGCGGTTGTTTTTGAGGAAGTCGTTGAAGTCGTCCTTATCCTCGATTTCAAACCCGCCGACGTTCAAATCGAGCAGCCTTCCGCACACGGGCTCAACCCCCGCGGCGGTGGTGTATATGCTAACCTGAAGCCAATCCATAGTCAATCTCCTTTAAGCGTAGTTATATATACGGCGTTCCTTCACAAAGAAAAACAGCGACACGCCAAAAGCGAGTATTTCGGCGGCGGTTATGCCGTACCACACTCCGTCAAGCCCAAATATCGCGGGCAGGATAAGAATGACGATGACCTGAAAAACGAAGGTGCGCATAAAGGATATTATCGCCGAAACAAGGCCGTTGTTCAGCGCGGTGAAAAAAGCGGAGCTGAAAATATTGAAGCCGCAGACCAAAAACGACAGCGAAAATATCCGCATACCGCGCGCCGTCATGTCGCGCAGGGCAGCGTCGTAGCCGACAAAAACGTTCGACAGCGGCGTAGCGAGCAGGGCCGCCGAAAGAGTCATCGCCGCGCCGCCCGCACCCATCAGCACAAGGCTTTTTTTGAAAATATTTTTAAGCTCGTCCGTGCCGCGCGCGCCGTAGTGGAAGCTGACAACCGGCGCGGAGCCGATGGAGTAGCCGATGAACGCGGCGGCGAAAACGAAGTTCAAATACATCATCACCCCGTAGGCCGAAACGCCGTCCTCGCCGGCGAGCCGCATAAGCTGAAAATTATACAGCATACTCACCACCGAGGCGGAGATGTTCGTCATCAGCTCGGACGAGCCGTTCACGCAGGCCTTTAACAGCACCCCGCCGTAAAAGCGGGTTTTGGTGAACCGCAGCGTTTCGCGGCGGTGCGTCAGAAAATATATCACCGGCGCGAGGCCGCCGAAGGTCTGGCTGAGAGCCGTGGCGAGGGCCGCCCCGGGCAGGCCCCAACTCAGTACCGCGACGAACAAAAAGTCCAAAACCATGTTCGTCAGCCCCGCGCCTACGGTTATGATAAGGCCAAGCTTGGGCCGCTCCGCCGCGACAAGAAAGCTGTGGAACACGCTTTGCAGCATAAAGAACGGCACGGCGGCGGCGATTATCCTGCCGTATACCGCGCAAAGGCCGACCATTTCGCCCTCCGCGCCGAGCAAAACCGCGACGCGGCTCATGAATATTTCGCCGAGAGCCATGAACACAAGCCCTATCGCGAAGGCCGACAGCACGAGCATGGTGAAGTATTCCGAAGCCTTTTCCCTTCGGCCCTCGCCGAGGGTTTTCGCCACAATCGCGCTGCCGCCTGTGCCGACCATGAAGCCGGCCGTGCCGAGCACCATCAGGAACGGATAAATAAGATTAAGCGCCGCGAAGGGCGTTTTGCCAACGTAATTCGACACAAACAGCCCGTCCACCACCGAATAAATCGAGGTGAAAATCATCATCAGTATCGGGGGCATAACAAAACGCAGCAGCTTTGGATATGTAAAATGTTCGCTGAGCTGTATCTTCATAAAAAATCACGTATTCAGTCCTTTAATTTCGAGCATATTTTTTATCGCGGCTATACAGCCGTCGTCGCCGAGGCGTTCGCTGTTGAGGCAAAGGTCGTAATTCGCGGGGTCGTTCCACGACTTGCCGCCCGAATAGTAGCGGTAGTAGTCGCCGCGGTATTTGTCGGTTTTTATGACCATGCGCTCTGCCTCGGCCTCGCCGACGCAGAGCTTTTCCATAACGGTCGCGACGCAGAACTCCATCGGCGCGCTGACAAAAACGCTGAGCACGTTTTTCTCGTCGCGCAGGATAAAGTCGGCGCACTTGCCGATTATGACGCACGACTGCGTTCGGGCGAGCTCGCGGATTATCTTTGCCTGAAAATTGAACAGATTTACGTCCGAAACGAAATTCTTCTTGCTCGGCTCTATGATGTACTCCGACGGCAGACCCTTAAGCCTATTCACGATATAGCTGCCGCGGAGCTTTTCGTCAACCTCGGCGAAAAGCTCGCGATTAATGCCGCTTTCGTCCGAGGCCATCGTGAGTATCTGATTTTCGTAGCAGGGAACGCCAAGCTCCCCCGCAAGCCGCATACCAATGCGCTTGCCGCCGCTGCCGAAGCCGCGGGCCACAGTGATGATGAAGTTTTCCATTACAATCCCTCCGCTTTTTTTATTCCTCTGTCAAAGCAGTACCGTTTTTCTTTATATAGAACCGCTTTTCGCCGTCGGTGAACCAAATTTTGTCGCCGTCGTCGCCGTCGAACGAGAGCAGCGGCTGCCCGGCGGCGAGGTCGCGCTGATGCAAAAGCTGTTGGCGGCCGTCGTTGACGTTTATCATGTAGAGGTCGGCGTTGTTATAATACAGCCACTCCCCCTTGGCGTAGACCACGCGGCCCTTGCCCACCTTTTTGATTTTGCCGTTTTTAACCAAAACATACCTCGCGCCTTCCGGGGTGTTGAAATACACCCTGCCGCCGAGGACGAACAGCTTTTCCTCGTCGGCCCCGGTGGACTTGGCGAGGGTTTCGCCGTTCATGGTTATCGTTTCGCCGCTTATCTCGAACGTGTTATCGTCGGCGGTAACGCGGCTTGTGGCGTTGCCGGCGACCTCGGCGTCGGGGTCTACCTTATCCGCCCCGCAGCCGCAAAAGAGCAGCGCGGCCGCCGCGAGGAGCGGCAAAAGCCTTTTAAGCCTCATCTTCGCTCGCCCCGCTTCCCGCGTATTCGCCGTAAATGGCCCTTCTAAGCTCCTCCATAGCCTCGCCGTAATCGGCCCAGCTTCCGTTTTTGCGGGCGTCCTCGACGGCCTCGAAGGCGCGGGCAACGCTCGTCATGTCGCCGGAGGGGTTTATGGCTGTCGACTCGTCGGGCAGCCGCTCGGGCGGGGCCTCCGCCTGCCCGCCGCCGAATATCCTGTCGAGCGCGGCGCTGAGCGACATATCCATTACCACCTCGTCGCCGTAGGCCACGATAACCCTCGCTACCTCGGGCAGGGCCGCGTCGTTTTCGGTGCTGATATAAACGGGCTCAACGTAAAGCAGGCTGTCCTCGATGGGGATTACAAGCAGATTGCCCCTTATTACGCGGGAGCCGTTTTGGTTCCAAAGCGACATCTCGCGGGATATATCCGCGTCGGAGTCGATTCGGTTCTCGATGTGGAGCGGGCCGTAGACCGTTTCGCCCGTGGGGAAGCGGTAAAGCAGCATATCGCCTGTGCTTGTGGAGGCAAGCCAGCCCACAAGGTTTTCGCGGTTCGACGGAACGAAGGGCTGCATAAGCACGAGCTCGGCGGTTTCGCTGCCGAAGTTTTGAAGCTCCATAAAGTTATAGTACGGCTCCATATCAGTGGCGTCGTTGCTCATGTATTTTTCCTTCGGGGTAGTCCACAAATCGCTGTTGCCGTAAAAATTGGCCGCGTCGGTCATGTGGTAGCGCAGATAAACCTGATACTGAATGTCGAACAAGGCCTCGGGGCAGCGGATATGCGGGGCGAGGTCGGCGGGGAAGCCGCCCTCGGCGAAGGCGTCGGGGTAAATGCTTTGGTAGGTGCGGACGATGGGGTCGCTTTCGTCGGTGATATAGACCTTAACGTCGCCGCTGTAAGCGTCGATAACGGCCTTCGCGCTGTTGCGGATATAGCTTATGCCGTTGTATACCTCGCCGTAGGGCATTTTGTCGGAGGCGGTGTAAAGGTCAAGCACCCACTTGAGGCCGCCGTTTTCGTCCACAAGAATATAAGGGTCGTTATCCTGAAGCATGAACGGCACGGCCTTTTTCACGCGGTCGTAGATGTTGCGCGTGATGAGCAGGCGGCTATCGGAGTCGATATAGCCGGATATGAGCATTTTATAATCGAGGTTATCCAAAGCAAACAAAATACGGTTCGCAAGCGACATTTTTATGCCGCTGTCCGCGTCGTAAATTTTGCCGGCAAGCTCTTGGTCGGTAACGTAGTCGAGCTCGTCGTAGCCGGTGTTCACAATGGCGTAGCTGTCGCTCTCCTCGCCGTAGTATATGCGGGGCTGATTTATCACCGGGTAGCCGCTTTGGCTGGCGACGGGCATATTGTCGATAACGTAAATCGGCTGGCCCTCGCGGTCGGTTTCGTTGATGATGCTCGCCACAACGCCGTAGCCGTGAGTGTAGCGCAAATGGCGGTTGATATAGTTTTTCGAGGCCTCGGGCAGACGGTCTTGGTCAAGCTCGCGGGGGGCGATGTTGAGGGCCGTCTTTTTGCCGTTCACCTCGTAGGGAACGATGTCGGAATCGGTAAAGGTGTAGTAGCTCCTTATGCTTTTCGCGGAGTTCGAGGTGAGCAGAGTGGAGTTGAGGTCGGTCACGCGGATATTCGAGATAGTTTCGTCGTTATCCGCTATGTCCTCGGCGGTGAGGTTTTCCTCGGCGGGGAAGGTCACGACCTCCACGTCGTCGAGGCCGAAGCCCATTTTGGTGTATTTCATGTTGCTTTCGATATAGGGCTGCTCAAGAGCGACCTCCTCGGGGGCGACGATGAAATGCTGCGTAAAGGCAGCGGCGAGCGTCACAACCAAAAGTATCGCCGGGAAGGCCAGAACGCATACGATAACGCGCTTAATTTTGCCCCTGTAAAGGAAAAACAGCGCCAGCGCGATTAGCGCGCAGATTATGAAGGGAGCGGCGGCGTAAAAGGGCCGCCAAATTTTAACGGCGGTATAGCCCGCGCCGGTAACGTCGGCCACGGTGGAGTAGACAAGCCCCTCCGCCGTGAAGCGGTAGGTCATGGCCTTCACCGCGCCGAGAATAAAGATTATCGCCGCGCAGTGGCCGCAAATCGCCTTGTCGCGCAGTATGTCGGCAAGCTCTATCCCGCCGGCGGCGCACATCATAAAGTAGTTGAAAACGGTGTAGGCGAGAATGAAAATCAGCACAAAGACCAAAACGTCAACGGCCGTCATGTAAAAATCGCGCTTAAAGAAGAAGTAGCTGATGTCCTTGCCGAAAAGCGGGTCGGCCTCGCCGTAAGGCACGGCGTTCTTGAAAAGCAGGAATTTTTCGCCCAGCCCGTTCGAGCAAAGCACGCCCGCCGCCGCGCCGAAGCCCGCGCTGACAGCCAGCACGACCTTGCGCTTCATTATCCACACCAAGCCCCTGCCCGAGGCTATTTTGCGAATGACCGAGCCGTTAAACGCCGAAAGCGCGAAGGCTATTATAAACAGCGCAAGCCCGGCCAGCAGCCTTGTGACGGTGCGCACAATGAACGCCGGCACGTACTCCTCGCCCACCTCGCGCACCTTGAGGTATTCCATGAACACCCCGAAGCCCGCGATAACGCCGGCGATAACGGCGATTATCAATACCCATTTAAGGACTTTAAGGAACAGCCCCTCGCCATTGTTGATGCTTTCAAGCATGGTCATACCTCCGTTAAAATTTACTCGTTGTCGAACAGCGCGGCGGCGAAGTCGGCGGCGTTAAAGGGCTGAAGGTCGTCTATCCCCTCGCCCACGCCTATAAACTTCACAGGCACGCCCAGCTTTTGGATTATCTGTATCACAACGCCGCCCTTGGCCGTGCCGTCAAGCTTTGTGAGGACTATGCCGGTGAGCTCGGCGGCCTTGTTAAATTCCTCGGCTTGGTTCACGGCGTTTTGCCCGGTGGTGGCGTCCAACACGAGCAGCACCTCGCGGCGCGCGCCGGGCAGCTCGCGCTCGATTACGCGGTATATCTTTTTAAGCTCCTCCATGAGGTTTTTCTTGTTGTGCAGTCTGCCGGCGGTGTCGCAGATAAGCACGTCGGCCCCGCGCTTTTTCGCCGCCCCGCACCCGTCGAAAATCACGGCGGCGGGGTCGGCCCCCTCAGTCAGGCGGACAATGGGCACATCGTTGCGCTCGGCCCAAATTTCAAGCTGGTCGGCGGCGGCGGCGCGGAAGGTATCGGCGGCGGCCAGCACCACGGACTTACCCTCGTTTTTAAGCTTGTTCGTCAGCTTGCCGATGGTGGTCGTTTTTCCGACGCCGTTCACGCCGATAACCAGCACCACCGTGGGCGTGGTGTCGAGGCGGAGCGCGCTGTCGCCGGAGGAAAGTATCTCGGTGATTATTTCGCGCAGCTCGGAGCGGGCCGCGTCGGCCCCGGAGATACGCTTGCTCTTAACTCGCTCGCGCAGCTCGTCCACGATTTCCATAGAGGTCGAGCCGCCGAGGTCGGCCATGATAAGGGCCTCCTCCAGCTCGTCGTAAAGGTCGTCGTCGATTTTGCGCGAGGGGCGGAAAACCTCGTCCACCCTGCCGGTGAAGGCCCCTCTTGTCTTGCCGAGGCCCTGAACGAGCCGCGCGAACAGCCCTCCCTTGGGCTTTTCGGCCGTCGGGGCGGCGGGGGCGGACTGCTCCGGCCCGTCGGCGAGGCCGTTCAGCTCGTCAAGCTCCTCCCCGTCGGGGAGAAACGCCCCCTCGGGCGGGAGCGGCTCGTCGGGCGCGGCGGGCTCCAAAGCCTCAACGGCCTGTTCGAGGGCGGGCTTTGCGCCTTCGAGAGCCTCGTCAAGCTCCTCGGATTTCTTTTTCTTGAATATGTCAAACAATGCCATTTTATGTTCCTCCGAAATTTATTCCGTCAGTTGTTTTCCACGTCCTCCAAGCTCATGGAAAGCAGGCGGCTGACGCCCTTTTCCTGCATGGTCACGCCGTAAAGGAGGTTCGCGGCCTCCATAGTGCCGCGCCGGTGAGTGATGACGATGAACTGGGTTGTGTCGTCGTAGCTTTTGAGATAGTCGGCGAAGCGATAGACGTTTTCGTCGTCGAGCGCGGCCTCAATCTCGTCGAGCATTATAAACGGCGAGGGCGAAGCCTTTAACAGCGCGAACAGCAGTGCTATGGCGGTTAAGGCGTGTTCGCCGCCCGAAAGCAGCGATATGCTTTGCAGCTTTTTGCCCGGGGGCTGAACCTCTATCTCGATACTGCTCGCGAGAACGTCCGACGGGTCGGACAGAGAAACCGACGCGCGGCCCCCGCCGAACAGCTCGGCAAAAATTTTGCCGAAGCTTTCGTTGATAAGCTTAAACCTTTCCGAAAACCGCTCGCGCATGACGGAAAGCATCTCGCCTATCAGCTTTTCGAGGCTGCGCTTGGCCTCCTCAAGGTCCGCCAGCTGCGTGTTAAGGAAGTCGTAGCGTTGGCGAACCTCTTTGTATTCGTCTATCGCGCCGACATTGACGGGGCCGAGGGCCTTTATGCGGTTTTTCAGCTCGCTCACCCTTTTTTGCGCCGCCGTCACGCTGCCAACGTCCTTTCGGAAGGGCAGGGCGGTATTATACGTCAGCTCGTAATCGTCCCACAGGCGGGCCGACGCGCTTTCAAAATCGGCTTCGAGGCGGGATTTCTTTGTTTCAAGGCGAATGGCCTCCTCTTGGAGGACGTAAGCCTCGTCATTCAGCTCCCTGATTTTTTTGCTTATATCCTCTAACCGCACAGCCGAGCCGGTTTTTTCTTCAAGGCGGGCCTCGGCCTCGGCGCGGAGGCGGGCGACGGCCTTAGCTCGCTCCTCGGACGCGGCGGCGAACGACGCGAGCTCGTCCCTGAGGGCGGCCGCCTCGCCTTCGGCCTCGCTTCGGCGGCGCAGCTTGTCGGCGTAGATTTCGGCGGAACCGTCTATCCTCGCGCGGAGCTCGTCCTCGCGGCCCCTTATAACGTCGATGTCCTTTTCGGCGGCGGCGGTTTCGACGCGCTTTGCCGTAACCGCGTCGAGCGCGTCGTCGCGGGCGGCCTCGGCGGCGGCAAGCTCATCTTTCGCCCTCTCGACCGAGGCCTCGGCGGCAGCCGTCAGGCCGTCGGCGTCGTTAAGCGCCTCGCCGGCCTCGCCGCGGCTTTCGGCGGCCCCTCGGCGGCGGCTTTCAAGCTCGGCGCGTTCGGCGTCAAGCTTGACTATCCTTTCCTCGGCCATTTCCACAAGGCCGCGCTTCATATCGGCCTCCGCCCTCGCGCGGGAAAGATTGGCCTCGGCTTCGGAAAGAGCGTCGCGGGCGCGTTCGGCCTCGCTTCGCCGCTCATCGAGAGCGTCGGCAAGGCGGTCTATTTCGTCCTCGGCGGCGTCGGAGCGTTTTTCGAGAGCCGCACATTCCTTTTCAAGGGCGGCTATCTCCTCGCCTCGGCGCAGCAGGGCTTGGCTTTTATTCACGCTGCCGCCGGTTATGCTGCCGCCGGGCTGGAGCAGCTCGCCCGCGAGGGTGACTATCTTGAAGCGATACTTGTTTTCGTTAGCTATTCTTACGGCGTTGTCGATGCCGTCCACCACGAGGGTGCGGCCCAAAAGGGCCTCGACGACGGAATCGAGCCTGCTTTCGCGGCGCACGAGGTCGGCGGCGACGGCCACGGCCCCCTTCTCCCCGAGCAGCCTCGCCTCGTCCTCAAGGCGTCGGCCCCGCTGTGTACTTATCGGCAGGAAGGTCACTCTGCCGAGCTTGTTTTTCTTCAGGTATTCGATGGCCTCCTTGGCGTCGGCCTCGGTTTCGACAACTATATTCTGCATGGCTCCCCCGAGAGCCACCTCGACGGCGGTCACGTATTTGCCGTCGGTATTCACAAGCTTGCTCAAAACGCCGACAAAGCTGCCCCGATACCTGCCGGAGCATTTATCGTTCACAAGGTCGCGCACGCTGCGGGCGTAGCCTTCAAGGTGACGCTCCATGTCTTTGAGCATATTAAGCCTTGCCCGTTTCTCGCCGACGGCGGAAACAAGGGCGTTGCATTCGTCCTTTTTCTGCTCGATAAGGCGGGCGGCTTCGGCCTCGGCGGCGGTTTTTTCCCTTAGCGCGTCGGCAGCGGCGGCGCGTTCTTTTTCGCACTCCTCGGTTTCGGCCTCGAGAGCGACAAGCTCCTCGCGGCGGCGCGTCAGCCCCGCGTCGGCCTCGGCGGCCTCCGCCGCGAGAGCCTCGGCCCGCGAGCCAAACGACTCCTCAAGGAAGTCCATGCTTTCGATTTTCGTCTTTGCCTCGGCCTTAACTCGCTCCAGCTCGGCCACGCGGGCGCGGGCGGCCTCGAGAGCGCCGCTTTTTTCGGCCACCTTGCCGACGGCCTCGCGAAGCGCGGCCTCAAGCTCGGCAAGAGAGGCGTTCAGCCCCGCGAGAGCCTCCACGGCGGAGCGTTCGTCCGCCTCGGCGGCGGCAAGCTCCCCGCGGACGGCGGCGGTCTGCTTTTCGTGGTTTTCTATCTCGTATTCAAGCCGCTTTCGGTTTTCGTCGGCGTTCTTGATGTTGTTTTCGGTGATGAGAGCGGAATTTGTGAGCTCCGCCGCGGCGGCCTCGGCCTCGGAAAGGGCGGCGCGGGCGGCCTCGAGAGCGTTATCGGCCTCGCGCGAGCGGGCAAAAAGCTCCTCGTTTTCGCGGGTGGCGTCGGCGCAGCGGCGCTTCGCCTCCTCCAGCCGAGCGGAAGCGTCGGCGCAGCTTTGCTCCGCCTCGGACAGCTGACGCTTTTTCGCGTCCATAAGGTCGAGCAGCGCGCTGACCTCTATCCCCTTTAATTCTTCCCTCAAATTCAGGAATTTAACGGCCTTTTCGCTCTGCTTTTCAAGCGGCCACACGCGACCCTCAAGCTCCGTCAGAATATCCTTCACGCGAATGAGGTTATCCTCGGTGTGGGCGAGCTTGCGCTCGGCCTCCTCCTTGCGGTAGCGGTACTTGCTTACCCCGGCGGCCTCCTCGAACACGCTGCGGCGTTCCTCACCCTTTTGGGAAACAATCTCGGCGATTTTGCCCTGCCCGATGATGGAGTAGCCGTCGCGGCCCATGCCGGTATCCATGAAAAGCTCGTGAATATCGCGCAGGCGGCACGGTTCGCGGTTTATCAGGTATTCGCTTTCGCCGCTGCGAAACACGCGGCGGGTTATCTCGACCTCGGCGTACTCGCTGGGCAAAAAGCCGGCGGAGTTGTCGAACACCATCGAAACTTCGGCATAGCCGAGCGGGCGGCGTTTTTCGGTGCCGTTAAAGATAACGTCCTCCATTTTGCCGCCGCGAAGGGCCTTTGCGCTCTGCTCGCCCATTACCCAGCGAACCGCGTCGGCAATATTGCTCTTGCCGCTGCCGTTCGGGCCGACGATGGCGGTTATGCCGCCGCGCGCCTCGATGACGGTTTTTTCGGCGAAGGACTTAAAGCCCTGAAGCTCTATACGTTTAAGATACAAAATTTTCACCTCAAATATTCGCGTAAGGAAAATAATACTACATTTTATTATACAATTTTGTCCCCCGTTTGTCAAGGAAACGGCAAGAAAAATTTGCCGCCCCCTCCTCTGGCGCGAAAACTTAACACATTCCGTCGGTTGACATCGGACGGCGGGTATGTTAGAATAAAGGCGAAAGGAGAATGTGCATGAAAAAGAAATTGCTTATTGCTCTCGCCGCGGCGGCGGCGCTTGCGCTGCCGGTATCGGCTTCCGCGGCCGGCAAGGCGGCGCTCCCCTCGTTTGAGGTGCGGCTCAACGGCATTGAAGCCGCCAATTCCACGCGGCGGTATCCGCTGGCGGTCTATAACGATATAACCTATTTCCCGATGACGTATTACGACGCGGCCTTTCTGGGGCTTAAGTCCTCGTTCACCGAGGCGGAGGGGCTGAGCATAACGTCGGCCAATCCCTCCGGTGTATACCGCCCCGAGCGCGGCCCCTCGGGCAGGCTCGAAATAAGCCTCCCCGACTACCCGATAACCGTGAACGGCGTTTCAATCGACAATTCCGCCGAGGAATACCCGCTTCTGAACATCGGCGGGATAACCTATTTCCCGCTGACATGGCGTTTCGTTCACGACCTTTTCGGTTGGGAAACGGGCTTTAACGAAAACGGGCTGACCGTGACGAACCGCGGCCCTTGCGGCGAGGCCGCCGGCGGCGAAGCGTCGCTGTGGAGCGGCTGGATAGTCGAGCATGAGGGCCAAAGCTTTCTGATAACCACACCGGAGGGCAAGACCGCGTCCGTAGAGGCCGAGGGCAACGGCTTCACCGACGGCGTGGGAGCGGGCAGATATTACCTGCGCGAAATGCGCCTTGACGACCATTTCAACAGCTCTCTCGTCGCCATGCACACCGTGTTCCCCGACGGAACGGTGAAATCTTCGGCGGACGGTGCACTCTATATCGGAGACGCGGAGGTGCGCTTTGAGGATCTGTACGG
>CANRER010000028.1 GCA_947629615.1 uncultured Clostridia bacterium
GGCGGTCATGATGAACATTTTCAAGGCGGTGTTCAGCTTGAACACGGCCAGGGGCGCGCCGCTGTACTCGATCAGGGGGCCTTCGCAGATCTCCGTCTCCGCCTCGGCCACGTCGAAGGGCTGGGTGCCCACCTCCGCGGGGATGACCAGCAGCATGGCCAGGGCGGCGGGGATCAGGCTCCAGTGGAGGATACCCAGACCGTTTGTCTGCTGCCAGGCCACGATCTCCTGCAGGGAGAAGCAAAGCGTGTCGCCGCCCACCTTTTTTGCCACGGAGAGCAGCACCACGATCAGGGGCAGCTCATAGGCCATCATGGTCACCATCTCCCGGGAGATGCCGATGCCGGCATAGGGGGAGCCGGAGGCGGAGCCGCCCACGATCAGGGACACGCCGGGGATCGTGAGCAGATACAGTATCACGATCAGATCCCCCTGCATTTTGGGGAAGGCGCTGTAGCTGAACACGGGGATAAAGAGCATGAGCACCACCAGACTGACGAAGCCCACCACCGGCGCCGCCAGGAACGCGGCCCTGTTGGCGGCGTGAGGGACGATGGTCTCCTTGCCCATGAGCTTGAAGAAGTCATAGAAGGGCTGGATGATGGGGGGGCCCACCCGCTTTTGCATCCGTGCCAGGACCTTCCGGTCGATGCCCGAGAGCAGGAGGCCCGCCAGAGTGACAAAGAGAATGCCGGGGAAAACAAGGATCTTGAATAAGTAGGTCAGAATCGTCATCTCTTTCTCCCTCCTTACCGGACAAATACGAACATGAACAGGGTGATCAGCGCGGCGCCGGACACGGTCCACAGGGCGTAGTCGTTCACGACCCCGGAGTGGGCGCCCTGCATGACCCTGAAGTAGCCCTTCCAGTCGTGCTTAAAGCCCCAGAACAGGTCGGACCCGCCCACGTGGGAGGGCATGCTCTTCTCGCCGCTGAAGAAGGTGGCATACTTGCCGTCGCTGTCCCCGTCGGGGGCCTCCAGCACCTGGCCGCGGCTTTTTGCCCCGGTGACGATCACCAGGCCTACCGCGCACAGCACAGCCTTAGGGAGGGCTATGTCACCCTCGAGGGCGGCCACCGCGTGGGCGTGTGCGGTCGGCTCGCCTCCGGGGCGGGCGAGGCGGCAATGGTCGAGCCGTCGGCCCTATGCTTCCGCGTGGCGCGGGAGGTGCGCGGCGCGGCAAAGCCACTGGAGCGTTACCTCGGCGGCAGTATACTTATAATTTCGCCGCCGGGCTGCGGCAAAACCACAATCCTGCGCGACGCGGCGCGTATGCTCGGCGACCGCGAGCCCGTCTGCATAGTTGACGAGCGCAGCGAGCTTGCCGCCATGAGGGGCGGCGTTCCGCAGATGGACGTGGGGGCTTACGCCTGCGTGCTGGACGGGGTGAAAAAGCCGCAGGGCATGATGATGGCCCTTCGCGCGATGTCGCCGAGAGCCATCGTTACGGACGAGATAGGCGGCGACGAGGACGCGGAGGCGATTTTTCGAGCGGTAAACTCGGGCGTCGCGGTGATGACCTCCGTACACGCTGCGGACGCGGGCGAAGTCAGGCGGAGAACGGCCCTCGGCGGCCTGCTCGACCGCCGCGTCTTTGGCTGCGTGGTAACGCTGGGCGGCGTGGGAGTGATAACGGAGGTAAACTGCTATGCTTAAGGCCGCCGGAGCCGTGCTGATACTTGTCGGCAGCGCCGCGCTGGGGTTTTCCAAGCGAATGACGCTCAGCCGCAGGCTCGACGACCTCCGCCGCCTTCGCTGGGAAACCGCTTCGCTGAGGAGCAAAATATACGGCCGAGGCGTAAGCCTTGAGGAGGCGTTCGCCGAAAGCGAGCTTTTTGCCCCCGCGGCGGAGGCTCTCGGACGGGGAGTGCCCGTGCGCGAGGCCGTGCTGCCGCTGGGGCAAGGCGCGGAGGGCTTTGAGCTTTTCGCGAGGGGGCTGGAGGCCGACACCTTCGAGGGGCAGATAAGGAACATAGACGTTTTTCTCGCCGAGCTCGAGGGCGGCATAGCCCGCGCCGAGGACGACCTTAAACGGCGCGGCAGGCTGTACCTCGGCGGCGGAGCTCTGGCCGGGGCGGCGGCCGTGATAATGCTTTTGTGAGGAGGGTCGGCATGGAGGTTGACCTGATTTTTCAAATCGCGGGGGTGGGGATAATCGTGGCCGTGATGAACCAACTGCTGACCCGCTCGGGCCGCGAGGAGCAGGCCATGATGACGACGATAGCCGGCCTTGTGGTGGTGCTGATAATCCTTGTGGACAAGATAGGCGAGCTGTTCGCGACGGTAAAGGCCGTTTTCGGCCTATGAGCGTGGCGGGCATTTGCGCGTTGGCGGTCTGCGCGGCGATAATCGCGCTGTCGCTTCGGGAGCTGCGCCCCGAGATGGCGCGGCTGCTCGCGCTGGCGGCCTCGCTGGTCGTGATGGGCGCGGCGGTGGCGATGGCGGCGGAGTTCGTGGCCGCGCTAAAGGATTTCAGCCTCATAAGCCTGCCCTTGGCCGAGTTCCTGCGGCCCATGCTAAAGGTCACGGGCATAGCCTACATCGCGCAGTTCGCGGCAGAGCTGTGCCGCGACTGCGGCGAAACCGCCCTTGCCGGGCGGGTGGAGCTGGCCGGCAAAACCGCCGTTACGCTGATGAGCTTTCCTATTATAAAGGACGTGTTTTTGAAGCTTATGAATTTCCTGTGAGGTGGAAAGATGGACGAGTTCACCTTTCCGGCCCTGTCCGCCGAAAGCGAAGGCTGGCTTGAACAGCTTATGCCCGGCTTTTCCGCCGAGGGTGCGATGGCCGATATGCTCGCGGGCAGCTTCGGGTTCGACATGAGCGCCGCCTCCGGGCGGCTGCTGAACCTGTTTTTCGGCGAGCTCAGGCTGTGCCTGCGCACGCTCGCGCTGCTGCTGGCGCTCGGGGTGTTTTTGGCGATAATACGCAACCTACAGGCCTCCTTCGGGCGCGAGAGCGTGGGCGCGGCGGCCAATCTGGCCGCGGCGGCCTACCTGACGGCCATCGCGCTGGAGGCGTTTTCGTCGGCGCGGAGCTGCGCTCTCGGCGCGGTCGAGGACTTGAGCATGATAATGAACGCCATTCTGCCCGCGACGCTGACGCTAATGATGAGCGGCGGCATGGCCGTGAGCGGCGGGGCGATACACCCGGTGATATACTTCATGTGCGCCGCGCTCACATTCGTGATACGCCGCTTGGTGATACCTATGGCGATGTTTTCGATGGCCCTGCGGCTGCTCGGCGGCTTTTCGCCGGGGGTGGACGTGGGCGGCATGGCCGACTTGTGCCAGCGGATAAGCGCGTATGTGTTAAGCTTCGTTATGGTGATATTTACGGGCGTGCTGTCGGTGACGCGGTTCGCGGCCTCGTCCTTCGATTCGCTGGCCGCGCGGGGACTGAAATTCGCGGTGTCGTCGGCTTTGCCCGTCGTGGGCGGCTCGATAGCCGACGCCATGAGCAGCGTCGCCGGCGGCAGCCTTATGCTGAAAAACACCATCGGCGCGGCGGGCGTTGCGCTGATGATAGCCGTGGCTCTGCTGCCGGTGGTAAAAATCGGCGCGCTGGCGTTGGTTTTCCGCGTGGGCGGTGCGCTGACGGGCCCCTTGGGCGGCCCCGTGGCGGATTCGGTATACCGCATGGCGGGGTGCCTCGAATCGCTGCTCGCGTCGGTGGCCTGCGTAGCCGTGATGATGGTGATAGCCGTAACGGCGTTGATGGGCGGTGCGTGAGAATGGCCGAATACATACGTACTCTCGGCGCGGCGGTGATACTTGCCGCGCTGACGGATATGCTCGTGCCGGAGGGGAGCCTTCGCAGCTGCTGTCGGCTGGCGTGCGGCTTTGTGGTGATTTCAGCCGCCCTCTCGCCCTTTCTCGCCGGGGCGGATTTGACGCTCCCAAGCTACACCGCCGCCGATACCGAGGCCGCCGAGGCCGAGGCCCGAGCAAGGGTGCTGCTGCGGCACAAGGCCAATTTGGAGGAGATAATCGAGGCCGAGTTCCCCGGCTGCGAGGCGAGCGTCGAGGTAGACGGCGACGGCGGCGTAAGAAGCGTTACCGTCCAAAACGCCGCCGACGAGGAGGCCGCGCGGGCCTACGCGGAAAGGGAGCTGGGGCTTGAAAGGAGCGAAATAAAAATAAATGAAGCTGAACAAACTGCCGCCCGGTGATAAAAAGCGGAGCTTTGGAATATATATTATACTGCTGTTGGGGGTGGCTCTGCTCGCCCTCGGCTCGCTGCCGAACAAAAAGCCCGAAGCCGAGGCTAAGCCGGCGGAAAAAAACGGCGGCTACATGGAGCTGCTCGAGGCGAGGCTTTCCAAAACGCTTTCCGAAATCGACGGCGCGGGCCGCGTGGAGGTTATGCTTGTGGCCGAAAACGACGGCTCTATCGCCGTTCAGCAGGACGGCAGCGGCGAAAGCAGCAAAACCGTGGTGATCTCCGGCCCGAGCGGCAGCGAAGCCCTCGTGCTGGCCGAAAACGCGCCCTCCGTCCGCGGGGCGCTGATTGTCGCGGAGGGCGGCGGCAGCGACCGCGTCCGCGCCGACCTCGCCGAAGCGGCCTCGACGGCTCTCGGCATAGGCGCGCACAGGGTGAAGGTCTACAAAATGCGGCAGGCGTAAAAAAATAAAATGTAAAGGAGCATTTTTATGATGATGGTATTCAAAAGGAAACAGCTTGTATTGGCGGTGCTGGCGGTGCTTGTGGGCGTGGCGGGCTATGTGAACATCAGCCGCGAGCGCAGCGTATCGACCGAGGAGGATCTCGAGGCCTCGGCGGGGTATCTCGGCGAGGCTCAGCTTGTCGAAAGCGACAGCGTGACGGATTTCTTCGCGCAGGCGAGGATAGACCGCGAGGCCGGGCGCAGTAAGTCCATCGAAACCTTTAACTCGCTCATCTCGAATGAGGACGCCGATGAGGAAACCCGCGAAACGGCCCAGCAGGGCGTGCTTACCCTCGCCCAAAACACCGAAACCGAAACCGCCGTTGAAAACCTTATCCGCGCGAAGGGCTTCGAGGACGCCGTATGCTACATCAACAACGGCATGGCGAACGTGGTTGTGAAGGCCGAATCAATCGACAGCAGCGACGCGGCCATTATTTCGGAAATCGTTTCGGAGCAGAGCGGCATACCGAACGAAAAAATCAAAATCGTGGAGCTGAATTAAATTAATACTTGAATTTTAGGGAAAGCTATGGTAGAATAAAATAAGATGAAATACTATGGAGGGATAAATATGGCAGAAGGCTTCATTGTTTCCGAAAACGGGAACGTCAATATTTCAGACGAGGTTCTGATAAGAATAAGCTCCATCGCCGCCCGCGAGGTGGACGGCGTGGTCGCTCTCGGCGCGCCGGGAGGGTCGCTGAGCGAATTTCTCGGCAAAAAGGGTCAGTCGAAGGGCGTGAAGGTGGAGCTTGGCGAAAACAGCGCCGAAATCGACATACACATCTGCGTGCGCTTCGGGGTGAAAATCTGCGACGTGGCCCGCAAGGTGCAGGAATCCGTCAAGTTCGCGCTGGAATCCTACGCCGGAATGGACAACGTGCTTGTGAACGTATTCGTTGACGCAATCGACGTCGACAAGGCCGCGAAGCCCGCCGCCGAGGAGGAGCCCGCCGAGCCCGAAAAGCCCGATGAAGAAAAATAACCCTTGTAATTTTTAACAAAAGGAGAGAATACAATGCAAAACATTCCCAAAATCAAGGTGGGCGTAGTCGCCGTCAGCCGCGACTGCTTCCCCGAATCCCTTTCGGTTTCGCGCCGCAAGGCCCTCATCAAGGCCTATACGGATAAGTACGGCGCGCAGGACGTTTACGAATGTCCGATATGTATTGTTGAAAGCGAGCTTCACATGAAGCAGGCTCTGGCCGATATAAAGGCCGCCGGCTGCAACGCGCTGTGCGTGTATTTGGGCAACTTCGGGCCGGAAATTTCCGAAACCATGCTCGCGCAGGAGTTCGACGGGCCGAAGATGTTCGTCGCCGCCGCCGAGGAAAACATCGGCTGCCTGTCCGACGACAGAGGCGACGCCTACTGCGGTATGCTCAACGCCAGCTACAACCTTAAGCTGCGCGGAGTGACCGCCTACATACCCGAATACCCCGTCGGCACGGCGGAGGAATGTGCCGACATGATACACGACTTCCTGCCCATAGCCCGCGCGGCGGCCGGTCTTAAAAACCTAAAGCTCATCTCCTTCGGCCCGAGGCCCCTCAACTTCCTCGCCTGCAACGCCCCGATTTATCAGCTTTACAGGCTGGGCGTTGAAATCGAGGAAAACTCCGAGCTCGATTTGTTCGAGGCCTTCAATAAGCACGAGGGCGACAAGCGTATTCCCGACGTTATGGCCGACATGGAAAAGGAGCTCGGCGCGGGCAACCTCAAGCCCGAGGTACTGCCCAAGCTCGCTCAGTACGAGCTTACGCTGCTCGACTGGATAGAGGAGCATAAGGGCTCCAAGCAGTATGTGGCCATAGCCGGCAAGTGCTGGCCCGCCTTCCAGACGCAGTTCGGCTTTGTGCCCTGCTATGTCAACAGCCGCCTGACCGGGCGCGGCATACCCGTGTCCTGCGAGGTTGATATTTACGGCGCGCTCAGCGAATACATCGGCGCCTGCGTCAGCGAGGACGCCGTTACACTGCTCGACATCAACAATTCCGTGCCCGCCGATATGTTTAAGGCCGACATCGAGGGCAAGTTCCCCTATACGCACAAGGACACCTTCATGGGCTTCCACTGCGGCAACACCTGCTCGTCGAAGCTCGCGGCCTGCTCGATGAAGTACCAGAAGATTATGGCGAGGAGCCTCCCCGTCGAGGTTACGAACGGCACCCTCGAGGGCGACATAGCCCCCGGCGACATCACGTTCTTCCGCCTTCAGTCCACGGCCGACGCAAAGCTTCGCGCCTACATAGCCAACGGCGAGATTTTGCCCGTCGCGTCGCGCTCGTTTGGCGGCATAGGCGTGTTCGCCATTCCCGAAATGGGCCGCTTCTACCGCCATGTGCTTATCGAGAAAAACTTCCCCCACCACGGCGCGGTGGCCTTCGGCCATCACGGCAAGGCTCTGTTCGAGGTGTTCAAGTACATCGGCGTGCCTGTGGACGAGATAGGCTTCAACCGCCCGAAGGGTATGCTTTATAAAACGGAAAATCCGTTTGAGTAAGGAGCGCCGCCATGCTTGAACAACTGAAGGAAACCGTGCTCCGCGCAAATTTGGAGCTTCCCAAAAAGAACCTTGTCACCTACACATGGGGCAACGTCAGCGGCATAGACCGCGAAAAGGGGCTTGTGGTAATCAAGCCCAGCGGCGTTCCCTACGAGGAGCTTAAGGCCGAGGATATGGTAGTGCTCGACCTCGACGGCAACAAGGTGGAGGGCGATTTGCGCCCCTCCAGCGACACTCCCACGCACATCGCGCTATACAAGGCCTACCCCGCGCTCGGCGGCGTCGTTCACACCCATTCGCGCTACGCCACGATATGGGCGCAGGCCGGCAAAAGCATACCGCCGCCCGGCACCACCCACGCGGACTACTTCTACGGCCCCATCCCCTGCACCCGCCCCCTCACCAAGGAGGAAATCGAGGGTGAATACGAGCTTAACACCGGCAAGGTCATCATCGAAACCTTTAACAACGCCGGTATAAACCCCGTATATGTGCCGGGCGTGGTGGTTCAGTCGCACGGGCCTTTCGCTTGGGGCAAGAACCCCGACGAGGCCGTGCATAACGCCGTCGTTATGGAGGAGGTCGGCATGATGGCGCTGAACACCAAGCTGCTCAACCCCTCCGTGCCCGACGTGGACGCCTTTTTGCTGGACAAGCACTTCATGCGCAAGCACGGCAAAAACGCCTATTACGGCCAAAGCAAATGAGGGAAAGCCATGACGTACACTTATAAAACAAAGGGCGTTTGCTCCCGCGCAATCACGCTCGAAATAGACGGCGACCACACCATAAAGAGCGTCGCCTTCGCGGGCGGCTGCAACGGCAACACTCAGGGCGTCGCGAAGCTCGCCGTCGGCATGAGAGCCGAGGACGTTATCGCCCGCCTTCGCGGCATAAACTGTAACGGACGCGGCACCTCCTGCCCCGACCAGCTCTCGAACGCCATTGAGGAGGCCCTCGCCATAATGTAAAAGGGCCGTAAAAAAATGGCGCAGACCGTTCAAGGGCTGAATGAACTGATTAATGCCCGCTTTGAGCATTATGTGTTTGCTGAAAAGCAAAGAATTAATGTAGAAAATCCGCTCATATGAGCGGATTTTCGTTATTTTATGTCCTTGAACTACGAACGAAAATCACCGCTCGGCGTACCTATGTACGCCGTCGGGAGTGCTTGCTCGGCTGCCAAAGCAGCTTGCGCGAGCTGATTTTCGTCCGTTCTGCACGATTTTTTCGACCGGCCCCGCGCGGTCAATTACAAAGCGAGTCCTTTTACTTCACCTTAATTTCCGCTTTCGATACTGATTTGGTTGAACCTATCGAGCAAATCGTCCACATCGACGTTACGGCGGGCCTCGCCGCTAAGGTCCATCTCAATTCCGCCGCGATGGAACATCAAAAGCCTATCGCCGTAGGAAACGGCGTGACGCAGATTATGCGTCACCATCATGGTGGTTATGCCCTTCTCGCGGACGATTTTATTCGTCAGCCCGATTATCAGCTCGCTGGTTTTGGGGTCGAGGGCGGCGGTATGCTCGTCGAGGATAAGCAGCTCGATGTCGGTCATGGTACACATCACCATGGCAAGCGCCTGCCTTTGCCCGCCGGAAAGCGAGCCGACAAGCACGTCGAGCTTATTTTCGAGCCCCAGTCCGAGCGGGGCCAGCATTTCCTTATATGCCTCTATCCGCTTGCGGTTCACGCCCATGCCGAGGCCGTAAAACCTGCCCTTGTTATCGGCGAGGGAAAGGTTTTCGAGTATCGTCATGTTCGGCGAGGTGCCCTTTTGCGTATCCTGAAAAACGCGGCCAATATGGCGGGCGCGGCGGAACTCCGTCATAGAGGTTACGTCGCTCCCGTCGAGGAAAATTTTGCCGGAGTTGGGGAAAATCGTGCCGCATATCAAATTGAGTATAGTCGTCTTTCCGCTGCCGTTGCTGCCGATTACCGTCACAAACTGGCCCTTTGGCACGCTGAGATTAAAGCCCTCGAGCACCTTTGTTTCATTTATCAGGCCGACGTTATAGGTTTTGCAAATATCCTTAAGCTCAAGCATCGGCGGCGCCCCCTTTGAACAGCTTGCTGTTTATTGTGAGAATAACAAGGAACAGCGCGGCGATAACAAGCTTCAGAAGCTGCGGCTTAAGCCCGAGCATAAGCGACGCGCTGATGCACAGATAATATATAACTCCGCCGAATACGACCTTCAGCGTGTCGCCCATAAGCTTTGCCTTGCGGAAAACCGTCATGCCGATGATGACCGACGCGAGGCCGATAACCATGGAGCCGGTGCCGGTGGTGATGTCGAAGCCCATATTATACTGGCACATCATCGAGCCGCTGAGCGACACAAGGCCGTTCGCTATGGCGAGGCCGAGCATTTTTATTTTGCCGCTGTCCACGCTGAGCGACTTCACAAGCTGCTCGTTTGCGCCGCAGGCGCGGAGCAGCATGCCGCTTTTGGTTTTCATATACAAGTCGAAAAGCGCCTTTATCACAACTACGCAGAGGATTATGATTACCAGCTTGGCCTGCCTTTCGGGGAGGAGCCTCGCCAAAGCCCCCTTAAAAATGGTGGGCTGAGTGTAGAACTGGAGGTTGCTGCGGCCGGCTATCGTCAGATTGACGCTGTAAAGAGCGGTCATCATAAGTATGCCGCTGAGAAGGTTCGTCACGTTCAGCTTGACGTGGATAAGGCCCGTCACGACGCCGGCGGCCGCCCCGCAGAGGAAGGCGGCGGGCAGGCAGAGCCACGGGTTCGCGCCGGAAATTATGAGCACCGCCGTAACCGCGCTGCCCAGCGGGAAGGTGCCGTCCACGGAAAGATCCGGGAAGTCCAGCACGCTGTAGCTGATGTAAAGCCCCAGCGCCAAAACGGCGTAGATAAGGCCCTGCTCGGTCGCGCTTTGCAGCATATTCAGTAACATGGATCATCCCCCATTCTGCGAAAAACGCGGGAGCGGAACGGCTCCGCCCCCGCAGGTTCAGCTTTCGCGATTACTCGGCCTCGGTGTATTCGGCTCTGGCGTCAAGCTCCTCGGGAATGGTCACGCCGAGAGAGTCGGCCACGGCCTTGTTTATGGTGAGCTTGCTGTCCTCAACATATTCGCTGCCGATTGTGGAAATGTCCTCGCCGTTAAGCACCTTGGCGGCCATAGCGCCGGTCTGCCTGCCGAGAGCGACATAGTCGAGCCCCTCAGACGCGATGCAGCCGTTCTTGACCTGCTCCTCCTCGCTGCCGAACACGGGAACGCCGGCGGCGCCCGCCTTTTCGAGCAGAACGGGAAGGTTTTCGACGATGAGGTTATCGGTGAGGTTTACAACGCAGTCAACCTCGGCCACGAGCCTTTCGGCGGCCAGCGGTATCTCGTTGGCGGCGGTAACGCCGATGGCGTTTATCTCCAGCCCGTAATCGCCGGCCTTGAGGGTGTACTCCCCTACCTGAGTTTCGCTGTTGACCTCGCTGGTATTATAGAGTATGCCGAGCTTGGTCGCCTCGGGGAGCAGGGTGTGGATAAGATTGAGCTGCTTTTCAACGGGGATAAGGTCGCTGACGCCGGTAACGCCCTCGCCGGCCTTGCCCATCTCGGGAACGAGGCCCGCGGCGACAGGGTCGCTGACGGCGCAGAACACAAGGGGAATACCCGCGTCATGGCCGGCCACATAGCAGGCCTGCGCCGAGGGGGTGGCTATCGCGCCCATGAGGTCAACCTTCTTGGCGGCGAACTGCTGGGCGATGGTAGTGGCTATGGTAGTGTCGTTATTGGCATTCTGATAGTCGATAACGAGGTTTTCGCCCTCGACGAAGCCGCCCTCGGCAAGGCCCTCGATGAAGCCCTCGCGGCAGTTGTCGAGAGAGGGGTGGTCGGCTATCTGGGTTATGCCGACGGTGACGGTTTTGGCCTCGGTTTCGGCTCCGTTCTCCGCGTCCGTGTCGGGCGTACCCGTCGTTGCGGGAGAGCCGCAGGCGCACAGCGACAGCGCGAGCGCGGCCGAAAGCGCGGCTATCAAGCTTTTCTTTTTCATGAAAATTTCTCCTTTACAAAGAATTTACTTATATATACTACCACACAAAGCTCAAAATTGCAAATATTTTTTTGCGTTTTTTTGATTTTAGTGATTTTCAATGCAAATTTTTCACTAAAACCGCAATCTTGGGCTTGCATTTTCTGTCGAAACCGCTTATAATAATGAGCGAGGTGTTTTTTAATGACTTATATCCCCGGCATAGGAACCGTTGTCAATTCGGCGGCCATCGCGGCCGGCTGCCTTTTGGGGCTTGTTTTCAAGCGATTAATATCGGACAAAATGAACGACGCGCTCATGCACGCCTTGGGGCTTTGCACCATAAGCATAGGCATAGCCGGCGCAATTCAGGGCGGTATGTGCCTTTTCGAGGGCGAGCTTTCGCAGCGGCACACTATGGTGATGATAATCAGCATGGTCATTGGGACGGCTCTCGGCGAGCTTATCGACATCGACCGCCGGCTCGAAAGCCTCGGAAACGCGGTGGAGGCCCGCTTCGCCTCCGGCGCGGGCGGCGGCTTCAGCCGCGGGTTCGTCACCTCCACGCTGACGGTATGCGTGGGAGCGATGGCCATTGTCGGCGCGCTCGAGGACGGGCTGAGCCACAATCCCTCGGTGCTGTTCTCGAAAAGCGTGCTGGACTTTGTAATATCCGTGGTCTTTGCCTCGACGCTCGGCATTGGCGCGCTGTTTTCGGCCGTAAGCGTGGCGGTATATCAGGGATCGATAACGCTGTTCGCCTCGCTGCTCGCCCCGCTGCTCACCGACGAGGTTGTGACGCAGATGTCGTTTATCGGTAATATTTTGATTATGGGGATAGGATTGAATTTCATTTATAAGCCAAGAATAAAGTTAGCGAATATGCTGCCCGCTGTTTTTATCCCCGTGCTTTGGCACGCGGCGCGGAGCATTTTTATGTGACAACCGAACGAAAGGATGACGATTTTGCCGCAAGCAAGAACAAATTTCAACCGCAGCGCGGGGGTGCTTATGCACATATCCTCACTGCCCGGAAAATACGGCGTCGGAGAGCTGGGGCGCGCCGCCCGCGACTTTGCCGACAAGCTGGCCGAAATGGGCATAGCCGCGTGGCAGGTGCTGCCCGTGGGGCCGACGGACTTTTTCAATTCGCCCTACGCCAGCTTAAGCGCCTTCGCGGGGAACCCCGCCTTTATCGACCCGGAAACACTTTTCGAGGACGGACTCATCACCCGCGAGGAGCTTAAGGCCTGCGAGGTGGACTCGCCCTACGCGGCGGATTACGCCGCCGTTCACAAATGGCTTATGCCGACGCTTAAGAAGGCCTTCGCCCGCGCCGACGCCGCGCTTATGAAAAAGGTTTCGGCCTTTGCCGCCGAAAACGACTGGCTGCCCGATTACGCCCTGTTCCGCGCCCTGCGCGAAAAAACGGGCCTGCCTTGGCAGCAGTGGGACGAGGGGCTGCGCCTGCGCGAGCCTAAGGCCCTTAAAAAGGCTCTTGCCGAGCTTTCGGACGAGGTGGAATTTTACTGCTTTGTGCAGTACGAATTTTTCTCTCAGTGGGACGCGCTGAAAAAATACGCCAACTCCGTGGGCGTGAGCATAATCGGCGATATGCCGATATACCTCAATCTCGACAGCGCGGACGTTTGGGCCGCGCCCTCGATGTTCAGCCTCGGCGCGGACCTTCGGCAAAAGACCTGCGCCGGAGTTCCGCCGGATTACTTCTGCGAGGACGGCCAAAAATGGGGCAATCCGCTCTACGACTGGAGGGCCATGAAGAAGGACGGCTACTCTTGGTGGATACGCCGCATAAAGCACTCGCTGCGCCTTTACGACGCCGTGCGCATCGACCACTTTAGAGGCTTCAGCTCCTATTGGGAGGTGCCGATAAACAAAAGCGCCCGCTACGGAAAATGGCGCAAGGGGCCGGGGCTCGACCTGTTCAAGGCCATCGAGAGGG
>CANRER010000029.1 GCA_947629615.1 uncultured Clostridia bacterium
TCGCAACGGGGCGCAGCATTTCGGTGGTGACGACGGTTTTGATAAGCACGGGGTTTTCGGGCATAAGGCCCTTTTCCCTGCGCTGGGAAAGAATATATTCGCTGAGCAAAACGCCGGTCTGGTTGCCGGTCAGCGTCACATATTCGCCGTCCTCGGCACGGACAACTATGCCCACGCGGTCGGCGTCGGGGTCGGTGCCGATGATGAGGTCGGTGTTATGCTCCTTAGCCATGCCTATGGCTATCTCGAAAACGTCCTTGTTTTCGGGGTTGGGAGCCTTCACCGTGGGAAAGTCGCCGTCGGGCAGCTCCTGTTCCTTGACGACATACACGTTCTTCATGCCGCACTTCGCGAGTATGCGGCGGACGAGCTTGTTGCCCGTACCGTGAAGGGGGGTGTAGATTATGCTGAAATCGTCGGCCACCGAGGCTATAACGTCGCGGTTTATGGACTGCTCGTACACGCTTTCGATGTAGGGGGCGTCGATGTCCTCGCCTATGTACGTGAGAAGCCCTCGGCGCTCCGCCTCGGCCTTATCCATAGTGGCGGCGCCGGTGAAAATGTCGATGCCCTCGATAGCCTCGACCACCACGTCGGCGGCGTCGGGCGGAAGCTGTCCGCCGTCCTCGCCGTAGACCTTGTATCCGTTATACTCCTTGGTGTTGTGGCTAGCGGTTATCACAATGCCGGAAACGCAGCCAAGGCGGCGCACGGCGAAGCTGAGCTCGGGCGTGGGGCGCAGAGCGTCGAACAGATATACCCTTATGCCGTTGGCGCACAGCGTCAGCGCGGCCTCAAGGGCGAACTCGGGGCTGAAACGGCGGCTGTCGTAGGCGATGGCCACGCCGCGGCTTTGGCCGCCCATGCCGGTTATCCAGCTTGCGAGGCCCTGCGTCGCGCGGCGGACGGTATAGACATTCATGCGGTTGCTGCCGGCGGCGATTTTGCCGCGCAGCCCGGCCGTGCCGAAGGAAAGCTCCGTTTCAAAGCGTGAGCGTATCTCGGCCTCGTCGCCCTTAATGGCCTCCAACTCGCGGCGGAGGTTTTCCTCCAGAGCGGGGTAGGCGAGCCATTTATTGTAATTATCCATATATACTGGCATAGGTTCCTCCTGTCAATTATTAAGGAATTTCCGCTTCGCGGCGGTCGCGCCGCGCATTATCTCTTTCAGCTTATCCCTGTCCGAGCTTTCAACGGCGGCCTTGATGCGGCTTAAGCTGTCGCACATTTCACCGATGAGCTTGGCGAGGGAAGCCTTGTTCAGCACAAACAGCTCGCTCCAAAGCTCCTCGTTGAGTATGGCGACGCGGGTGCAGTCGCGCAGGCTGCCGGCGCTGTACATGGCGCTTTTTTCGATATGCGTATTGTCACAAAGGGCCACGGCCACCGCGTGCATGAGCTGCGAGGTGTAGGCTATCATTTCGTCGTGGTCCTCGGGAGTGGTGGTTATCACGTTGGCGGCCCCGATATGCCTCGCCAGAGCCTCGGCCGTTTCAAGCGCGGGGCGGCGGGTGTTCGGCGTGGCCGCGATGATGAAGTTGCAGCGCTCAAAGAGCGTGGGCAGGGCGTTAATGTAGCCGCTGACCTCGCGGCCCGCCATCGGGTGGCAGCCGACGAAATATATATCCTTGCGAAGCCCGGCCTCGACCGCGCCGACGACCGGCCCCTTCACGCCGCACACGTCGATAACGACTGCGCCGCTCTTGAGCAGCTTTTGATTGTCGAGAATAAAGTCCACCGTCGCCCGGGCGTAAAGGGCAACAATGAGCAAGTCGGTATCGGCGAGGATTTGCCCGACCTCGGCCTCGGAGCAGGACGAGTTTGCGATAACTCCGTCCTCGAAAGCCTTCGCGGCAACGGAAGCGTCGGTATCTATGCCGTAAACGCGGCAGTCCTTAAAGCCCGCCGCCGCCATCGCCATAGAGCCGCCTATAAGGCCAAGCCCCGCCACGGTCACGTTGTACATATGTTATCACCGCCCTATTTTACCCAATATCATATTATAATTATAACTTAAAAACGGCCCGATTTCAAACCGAAAACTGTACAAAATTTACAAGGGTTTTACACTATTATTCCTCAATTTTTGCCAAATGAAGCGCAAAAGCAGGGCGAACGCCGCTCCGACAAGAGCGCCCGCGGCGTCGATAAGCACGTCCGTCGGTCGGCACGCCCGCCCCGAAACAAGCCGCTGGTGCAGCTCGTCGGTGACGGCGTAGGCCGCCGAGGCCGCGACCGACAGCGGCAGCAGAAAGGTTTTTCTGTACCGCCCCCAAAGAAACGTCAGCCAAAAGCCCAACCAAGCGTAGATTGAAAAATGCGCCAGCTTGCGCACCGGGTGCATAACGTTCCTGATAAGGGCGTTTTGCTGAGCGGGCGTCATTTCTTTATATTTCGGGATAATCAGCGACAGCACGGCTCGCGCGAAGGCCCCGCTCGTTTTGGTCGAGCTGGCGGCGTCCTGCGCGGAAAACGAGAATATCAGGCACATTGCCGAAACGGCCATTATCCAAAGAAAAACCGTCGCCGCAAAGCGGCGCGATATAACCTTCATAAATGAGTCACTTCCATAAACTATCTAAAAGTCCGCTTGCGAGCAGAGCCCGCGCGGCGGCCTCGCCCGCGGCCCCGTTGGGATGGGCGTCGTCGGCGGAGGCCATGAACTCCGGGCGGACGCGGCCTTTCTCGCCCTCCAGCGCCGAGGCGAAGTCGAAAACATCGGGGCAAAGCTCCCCGCCGAGAATGGCGCGGTTCACGGCCTTGCGCTGCTCCTCCTCCCAAGGGTCGAGGTTAAAGGGCGGTATGGTGAAAAGAATGATTTTCATATCCGGGCGGTTTTGCCTCAGCAGCTCCAGCGTGCACCGCAGGCTAGCGACGACCTGCCCGCCCGTTCTTTTGCCGGATTTTATGTCGTTCACGCCGAAGCACACCGTAACTACGTCGCCGGCCTCTGCGTCGTAGGCGCGGGCCCAGCCGCAGCCGTTGTTGACGACGCTTATATCTTCGGGCGCGGCCAGCCCCACGCGGTGGCTCCACGCCTCGTATTTGTCGGTGCGGGTGCGGGTGCCTTGGGTTATGCTGTCGCCGAAAAAGAGCAGCGTTTTGCGAAAATCGGCCCGACAGCCGATAAAGCCCGGGCGCAGTACGTTCAGCGTGCGCAGGCCGTTCCTGAAGCCCGACGACGCACTCTCGTCCGTCGAGGGGAGGGCGCAGTCGTTTTCGGCGCGGACGCGGAGCCGCACCGAAAGCCAATCCCCCTCGCGCAGCGTCAGCCGCGAAAAGTCGCTCTCAAAGCCGGCCGCAACGTTGGCGAAGGGTTCGCCGCCGAAGGTCAGCCGAGCCTCGCTCTCGGGGCGGGGCGAGGGCTTGGCCCCGCGGCCGATTGCCGCCTCGGTTACGGTAAAGCGCGGGCCTTCCTCCTCGCGCGTTCCGCAGCCGGTGGAATATATGCGGTTCCAATATTTTACGGCAATATCGAGCGGGCCGGTGCGGCGGGGCCTGTACCAGCTTAAAAATTCGGTTTCCTCGCCGGCGGCGACGGGGCAGTGGTTGTTGTTGCCGCAGCCGCTGACGGTCAGCGAAAAAAGCTTTTCCGGGAAAAAGTCCATTGCGTTCTCCTTTCGGCACAAAAACGAGCCGCCCCGCGGCGGCTCTGCCCTTGCGAAACGCCGCTGCGCCGGCGTTTTTTATGGTGCTCGAGACCGGGATCGAACCGGTACGGCTTTAAGGGCCGCAGGATTTTAAGTCCTGTGCGTCTGCCAATTCCGCCACTCGAGCTTAATTACACCTTATTATACTAAAATCGCCGTCCTTTGTCAATACGGTTTTGAAAAATTTCCCCGCCGCAAAAAATCCTAAAAAATTTTTGCAAAACTATTGACAAGCGGGGCAAAACAGTATACAATACTGCTACTGGTACAACTGGCGGGCTTTCGTGCATAGTCCCTGATTGTACTGTTTTTATTTTGAGCCGGGCGGTCGTCCTTTTGCGCGGCTCGAAAAATCGTGATGGGGCTAAAGTTCCTAAATACTTAAAGGGGTGACGCAGTTTTGAAGGACAACAACATTATTATCGAGCTGAAAAACGTCTCGAAGCACTACGGGCAGACATACGCGGTGGAGGATTTTAATTTGCAGGTGAAAAAGGGAGAGTTTGTAACGTTTCTTGGGCCTTCGGGCTGCGGAAAAACAACGACCCTCAGAATGATCGCCGGCTTTGAGGTTCCCACCTGCGGGCAAATTCTCTTAAACGGCAGGGATATTTCCTCGCTCCCGCCCTACGAGCGGCCCGTAAACACCGTGTTCCAGCGTTACGCGCTGTTTCCGCACCTCGACGTTTACGACAATATCGCCTTTGGGCTGAAGCTCAAAAGGGTTGAGGACGAAAACGGCAAAACGCGCAGGCTGACGCGCCGGGAGATAACCGAAAAGGTGCGCTCCGCGCTGAAAATAGTCGATCTTGAGGAGTACGAGGACCGCGATATTTCGACGCTCAGCGGCGGGCAGCAGCAGCGCATAGCCATCGCACGCGCCATCGTGAACGAGCCGGAGATACTGCTGCTCGACGAGCCTTTGGGCGCGCTCGACCTTAAAATGCGCAAGGATATGCAGCTCGAATTAAAGGAAATGCACAAAAAGCTCGGCATAACCTTTATATATGTGACCCACGACCAAGAGGAGGCGCTGACGCTTTCCGACACCGTCGTCGTTATGAAGGACGGCATGATACAGCAGATAGGCACGCCCGAGGGCATATACAACGAACCCGCCAACGCCTTTGTGGCCGACTTTATCGGCGAGAGCAACATATACAGCGGCACGGCTATGGGCGGGCTGAAGGTGCGCTTTTTGGGCCACGTTTTCGACGCGCTTGACGAATTTGAGAAAAACGAAAAGGTGGACGTCGTCGTCCGCCCCGAGGACATTAAAATCGTTCCCGCCGGGGAGGGTCAGGTGAGCGGCCGCCTTGTGAGCAAGATTTTTAAGGGCATACATTACGAATACCTGATGATGGTGGGCCGCAGCGAGGTCGTTATTCAGGACACTAAAAGCCTTGACATCGACCGCGAGGCCGGAATAATCATCGAGCCCGACGGCATACATATCATGGCCAAGGAGCTGACGGCCAATATCTACGACGACGCTTATATCGACAAAAACAACAACGTCGTCATATCCGAGCGGCCGTTCCCCTGCGATGTGACGCAGCTTGTGCCCGGCTCGACCCTCGACGGCGAGGGCTATGTTATCGGGCCGGACGGCACGGTTTACGACTTCACCGACGCCGACGTAAAGGCTTCGATAGGCCTCGGCGACATTGAAATTCTGGACGACGTGGACGCCGGCGAGGCGCAGGGCAGCGTTGTGGCCTCCATATACAAGGGCGACCACTATATGCTCACCGTCCGCACCGCCGAGGACGAGGATTTCGTACTCGACACGGAATACACCTACGACGAGGACGACCGCGTGGGCATTCATGTGAAGCCCGAGAGCATCGCTCTCACGCTCAAGGGGGAGGCAAAAAAGTATGCTAAAAAGTAACCTCCGCTTTCAGCGCAAATTCCTCGCCATACCCTACGCCGTGTTTATGCTGCTGTTCGTCGTCGCGCCGATGGTTCTCATCATCGGCTACGCCGTGACTAACGGCAGCGGCGTTCCCTCGACGGAAAACCTTAAGCTGTTTTTCAGCGACAGAAATAACGTCGATACCCTGACCGTCAGCCTGCTCATCGGGCTCGGCAACACCGCGCTTTGCCTGCTCATCGGCTACCCGACGGCCATGCTGTTGGCGAAAAAGGAGCTGGGCTTCACTATGGCAACGGTGCTGCTTTTCATTATGCCGATGTGGATTAACTTCGTGCTGCGCACCGCCGCCACGCGCGACCTTATCTACTGGATGGGCCTTAGGGGCGGCGAACACCCCTACGCGGCCACGATGGTGGGCATGGTCTATAACTACCTGCCGTTCACCATACTCCCGCTTTACACAACGATGATAAAAATGGATAAAAGCCTTGTGGAGGCCTCCTACGACTTGGGCGCGCGCCCGGCGCAGACCTTCGTCCGCACGGTGATACCCATGACGATGCCCGGCATAGTTTCGGCGGCGATGATGGTGTTTATGCCCACCATGAGCAGCTACGTCATCTCCGACGTTATGGGCGAAAGAAAAATTTCCCTCATCGGCAACAGCATACAGCTATACTTCGACCAAGGACTTTGGCACATGGGCAGCCTTGTCGCGCTGATAATGCTTGTTATAATCCTCGTGGGTTCGTTCTTCACCAGAAACGTCGAAACCGAGGACGACGCGAGAGGTGGCCTTTGGTAAAATGAAGAAAAAATCGCTTGCGGGCTTCATTCAGAAGTTTTACGTATATATAGTCCTTCTCGTCATGTACGCGCCCATTCTTGTGCTGATAGCCTTCAGCTTCACCGACACGAAGGTGATAGGCACGTGGAACGGCTTCAGCCTTAAGCTTTACGCTTCGCTTTTCAAAAACAAGGACATCATGGACGCTACGCTCAACACCTTTGTCGTGGCCTTTTCCTCGGCCGTTGTTTCGACGGCGCTCGGCACGCTCGGCGCGGTGGGCATATTCTACAGCGGCAAGCGGGCGAAGGCCCTGCTCGAGGGCATGGGCCAGATACCCATACTCAACGCCGAAATCGTTACGGCCCTTTCGCTGACGATACTTTTCGTGTTTTTCGGGGTGCGCTTTAACTTTATCACGCTGCTCATCGGCCACGTGGTGCTGACTATCCCCTTTGTGGTTCTGAGCGTGCGGCCAAAGCTTATGCAGATGGACCCGAACATCTACGAGGCGGCGATGGACCTCGGCGCGACGCCGAACAAGGCCCTTATGCGCGTGGTTCTGCCCGAGGTTATCCCCGGCGTTATCAGCGGCTTTATCCTTTCGGTAACTCTCAGCCTTGACGATTACATCATCACCGCCTTCACCCGCGACACCGCCTATCAGACGCTCAGCACCTATGTTTACGGCATAACGAGCAAGCGCGGCGCTCTGCCGCCGTCGCTCAGGGCGCTGACGACAATGATAACCCTGCTGGCGCTGGCGGTGCTGCTAATAGCGAATTTTCGCGGCAAAAACGCCGAAGGCCGTAAGCCGAAAAGATAAATTTGAAAACGAAAGGACTGTGATAAATGAAAAAAATCCTTTTGGCGCTGCTTCTCGGCGCGGGCCTCGCGCTCGGCTTGCCGCCGGCCTTTGCCGCCGACGAGGACGCCGGCCTTGTGCTGCGCGTATATAACTGGCAGGATTACATCAACGACGGCGTTGACGAGGACAACAACAAAGTGAACAAGTCCGTTCTGGAGCTTTGGGCCGAGGACTACGAAAGCCGGACGGGGCGGAAGGTTTCGGTTCAGTACGATATGTTTGAAACCAACGAAACCATGCTCAACACCCTCCGCACTGGCAAAACGCAGTACGACCTTGTATGCCCGTCGGATTACATAATACAGAAAATGATAAAGGAAACCGTCGAGGGCGGCGAGGAAAACATAATGGTCGAAAAGTACGACCTTTCCAAAATGCCCAACTACACCGCCAACGTGTCGCCCTTCATAAGCGATATGTTCGACCGCTACGGCTGGACGGATTACGCCGTGGGCTATATGTGGGGCACCGTGGGCATACTTTACAACCCCGAGCGCGTGACAGACGAGGACGTAAGCACGTGGGACATTCTTTGGAACCCCGATTACCGTAAGGCCACAAGCTGTAAGGACACCAGCCGCGACGCTTACGTCATAGGTCTGCTCGAGGTCTACGGCGACGAGCTGCGGGCGAACCGCGCCGCCTACGACGCGGGCGAGATAAGCCGCACCCACGAAATAGTGAACCGCGTGGACGACAAGTCCATCGAGCTTGTGGAGCGCGCGCTCAAGGACATGAGGAGCAACATCTACGAGTTCGAGGTTGACACCGGCAAAACCGACATCGTTTCCGGCAAGATAGCCGCCAACGTGGCTTGGAGCGGCGACGCCGTATACGCTATGGATCTTGCCGAGGAGGAGGACGATATGCTCCTCGGCTACAGGGTGCCGGAGGAGGGCAGCACGATTTGGTTCGACGGCTGGGTAATGCCGAAGGGAGCCAACGTCGAGCTTGCGCAGGATTTTGTGGACTTCCTCTGCCGGCCCGAGATAGCCGCCATGAACCAAGAATTTATCGGCTATACAAGCGCGATTGCCGGCGACGAGCTTTTTGACCTCGTCACCGACTGGTACGGCGACGACGAGGGTGATATAGCCTACGACCTCACGTACTTTTTCGACGGCACTCTTTCGGCCGACCGCCTCGAAAACGGCCGCGCCATAGTGCATACCGGCGAGCGCGACCGCCAGCTTATGGCGCAGTACCCCTCCGAGGAGGTCACCGCCCGCTGCGGCATAATGGAGGACTTCGGCGACCGCAACGAGCTTGTGCTGGCCGCTTGGGGGCGCGTCAAGGGCGCGGTCCTGCCCGACTGGCTCTATGTGATTTTGGGCGCCGCGCTCGTCGCCGCGCTTGTCGCCTCCGCTTTGTCGGGCAGAAAAAGAAAGAAAAAAAGACGCTGAGGCTTGGGCCGGTCGAAAACCGGCCCTCTTTTTTTCACAAAAGGGCTTGACCTTTAGCCGGGTTTATTGTATAATATTAATGAAAGCGGACGACCCGCTACACAAAAAAGGAGGAAAAACCATGAAGGTCAACATCTATACCAGAAGGATAACCGTAGAGGACGCTAAAAAGAACGCGATAGAAAAAAAGGTTTCCAGGCTTGGTAAGTTTTTTGACGATTCCGCCGAGGCAAACGTCGTCGTAAGCGAACAGCGCGACCGTAAAATCGTTGAAATAACCATATTCTCGGGAGATATGATCTACCGCGCGGAGCACCGCGACGCCGAGCTGCTCAACGCCGTTGACGAAAACGTGGAGGCCATCGAGCGTCAGATAAGAAAGAACAAGACCCGCCTCGCCAAGCGGCTCCGCACCGGGCTCGACCTTTCCGCCCCCGACGCCTTCCCCGATATTGACGGCGAGCAGGCGGAAAGCGATATAACCATAGTCCGCACCAAGACTCACCACATCAAGCCCATGAGTCCCGAGGAGGCCGTTTTGCAGATGAATTTGGTGGATCACGAGTTTTATGTGTTCCTCAATTCCGAAACAGACCGCACAGCCATTGTTTACAGACGCAAGCAGGGCGATTACGGCTTGATTGACGTTGAATAAATAACGCCATTTTCGCGGGCGGGCAGCGGCCCGCCCGCGAAACGGCGCGGGAAGGAGGCCGCCATGCTTCACATAGACAGGGCGATAATCGTCGAGGGCGTTTACGACAAGCAGCGCGTAAGCGAGGTTTGCGACGCCTTTTGCTTTGTCACCGACGGCTTTAAGGTTTTTAAGGACAGGGAGAAGCGGGAGTTTATCCGCCTGCTGGCTCGGGAAAAGGGGCTGATAGTCCTGACCGATCCGGACAGGGCGGGTTTTTTAATTCGCGCCCACATAAAAAACATCGTCCGCGAGGGCGAGGTTCTGCAAGCCCACATACCCGAGATTTTCGGCAAGGAACGGCGCAAGAGCGCCCCCTCGGCCGAGGGCAAGCTCGGCGTGGAGGGCATGGAGCGCGAGGCTCTCGAAAGAACTCTGCGCCCCTTTGCCGCCGAAGGGAACGCGCGGGGCGAGGACGCGCGGAGCGAGGCCGTCACTAAGGCCGACCTCTTTGCGCTGGGGCTTTCCGGCGGGGCTGGCAGCCGCGAAAGACGCGCCGCGCTCTGCCGCGCGCTGTGCCTGCCGACGGGGCTTTCGGCCAACGCCATGCTCGACGCCGTAAATGCCATAATGTCAAAAAAAGACTTCCTCCGCGCCGCAAATTCCATTATTTTTGACTTTACAGAATTAGAATAATCTGCTATAATGAAAGCATACGAAATATGTTGGAGGTACGGCAATGAAAAAATTACTCATACTCTCGCTGGCGCTGCTGTTGGCTTTAACGCCGATGAGCCTCGCCGGGGCCGAGGAATTTGACCTTGAGCCGATATACGACGCTTACGGCTTCGGCGAGCAAATCTTCATCTGCGGCTCCGCGCCCGTCGGGGTTCCCGCCGCGCTGATAACTATAATCGAAACGGCCACCGGCAATCTGAAATACAACGTTTCGTTTTCGGCAACGGAGCTTCGCGAGGGAATATACATAAACGTCGAAAGCGGCTGGGCGGTCGGCGAATACACGCTTTACGTCAGCTTTTCCGAGGAAAACGTGTCCTCCTTCACCTTCGAGGTGAGGGAAAAGCGCGTTGACCACGACGGCTCCTCCGGCACGGTTTCCGCCGACAAGCAGGAGGTCACGGCTACGGGGGTATCCATTTCGCAGACCGAGCTGCGGCTCCGCCTCGGCGAAACCGCCACGGTGACGGCCACGGGCGAACGCTCTTCCTTCAAGTGGACGACCGACGATACCGACAAAATAATCATCGCGCACGCGAACTCCGCCGATGCGACCATAACCCCCAAGCGGACAGGCTCCGCCACGGTGTGGGTGTACTGCGGCAATAATTACGCTACGCTGAATATAACCATCGTTCCCGCCGAAAAGCAGCCCGAAAAAGAGCCTGAAAAACAGCCTGAAAACAATCCCGAAAAAGAACCCGAGGACAAGCCCGAGGACAAGCCTGACAGCTTCGCCGACCTCGCCTCCGTTCCGTGGGCGCGCGAGGCGATTGACGCTCTCGCCGCGGCGGGCGTTGTAAACGGCATGGGCGGCGGCGTTTTTGCCCCCGACGACGGCGTGACAAGGGCGCAGTTCGCGCAGATGGCCGTAAAGGCCTTCGGCTTTACGGGCCGCGAGGGAGTTTCGTTCAGCGACGTTTCGGAGGGCGACTGGTTCGCCGACGCGGTGCTGACGGCAGCCGCGAACGGCCTTGTCAACGGCTACGACGGGCGTTTCGAGCCTTCGTCGCCCGTGACCTGCCGCGACGCCGCCGTGATTTTGCACCGCGCGCTCAAAATTAAGGGTATAGCCGTGCCCGAGGCTCCCGCCTCGGATACCGATTATTCAGCCGAGGCCGTGGGTTCGCTCACCGCCGCCGGGGTCATCGCCGACGAAATGGGCTTTTCCGCCCTTGAGGGCGCAAGCCGCGCCCAAAGCGCCTATATGATATACGGCGCGATGAATATCGAAAAATAGCTTGGCCGATTTTGAGGAGGGAAAAGGCCCATGCCTGACAACGTTCATTCGGGGCATCGCGCACGGCTGCGCGAGCGGTTCGAGCGCGAGGGCCTCGAAGGCTTCAAGCCGCACGAGGCGTTGGAGCTGCTGCTGTTTTACGCCGTGCCGCGCCGCAACACCAACGACCTTGCGCACGCTCTCCTCGAGCGGTTCGGCTCTATAGACAGAGTTTTCGACGCCGGCACGGAGGCGCTTTGCTCGGTGCCGGGAATTGGCTATAACACAGCCGTTTTTCTGCGGCTGATGAGGCCGATGGCGCAATATTACCTGAACGCGAGGTTCGGGGAGCGCAAGGCCCTCGACAGCACCGAGGCCGTCGGGCTGTATATGTGTTCTAAAATCGGCCTGATGGATAAGGAGGTTTTTGCCGCCGCCGCATTCGACGCGGGCCGGCGCGAGAGGGCCTTCGAGATAATATCCGAGGGCTTTATAACGCAGGCCACCGTCAGCCTCCGCAGCTTGGCGGAGTTCGCCATCCGCGCCAAGGCCGAAACCGTCGTTATCGCGCACAATCACGTCTACGGCGGGGTAAAGCCGTCGCAGGCCAACAGAGATGCCACGCGCAGAATTTGCACCCGCCTGCTCGAGATAGGCGTGAAGGTGTCGGATCACATAATAGTTTCCGGCGACGATTATTTCAGCTTCGCCGAAAACGGCATAATGCCGATATAAACACACAAAGGAAGGTAAAGTATGAGCAAACGCATATTTGTTGAAAAAAAGCCCGGCTTCGACGTGGAGGCCAAGGGTTTGCTGCACGACCTGCGCCACACCCTTATGATAGAAGGGCTGGAGTCGCTCAGAGTGGTGAACCGCTACGATATTGAGGGCATAACCGACGAGGAATACGCCGCCGCGCGGACGCTTGTTTTCTCCGAGCCGCCGGTGGATTGGGCCTTTGACGAGGAGCTTCCCCTTTCGCCGAAGGATACCGTTATCGCCTACGAGCTGCTGCCCGGACAGTACGACCAGCGGGCCGACAGCGCCGCCGTCTGCGTGCAGATACTGACGCGGGGCGAAAAGCCCGTGGTACGCGCCGCCAAGCTGATAATCATAAGGGGCGGCGTTTCGCTCGAGGACGTGGAGCGCATAAGAAAGTACGTCATTAACCCCGTCGAGGCCCACAGCGCCGAAACCGCCAAGCCCGACACCCTCGTCATGAGGGCCGAGGCTCCCGCCGACGTGGCGGAGGTCGGCGGCTTTATCGACGGCGGCGACGCGGAGCTTTCCGCGCTGGCCGCAAAGATGGGCTTTGCTATGGATATGGACGATTTGCGCTTCTGCCAAAAATATTTCCGCGACGAGGAGCGGCGCAACCCCACCTTCACCGAAATGCGCGTTATCGACACCTATTGGTCCGACCACTGCCGCCACACCACCTTTACCACCATACTTGACGAGGCCGACATCGCCCCGGATTTCAAGCCCCTTATCGAGGCCTTCGAGGCATATAAGAACAGCAGAAAAACGCTCTACGCGGGCAAAAAGAAAAATATGTGCCTGATGGACCTCGCGACCATCGCCATGAAGGAGCTCAAGGCCGCCGGCAAGC
>CANRER010000030.1 GCA_947629615.1 uncultured Clostridia bacterium
CCGAAGAGGCTGTCAAGCGTACCGGCGGCCTCGCGCACAGCCTTGGCAAGGTTGTCCTTTTCGCTGTCGGTGAACTCGCTTATGTACTGCTTGTGGCTCTTGGCGGCAATGTATATCCCATAGGGGTACTCGCTGAAGAAGGGCAGGAACACAACGAAGTCGTCGTTTTCAAATATAACGCGGCGGCCGTCCTTAACCTCGTCGCGAATCATGTCGCAGACAAGGCAGCGGCCGGTTTCGTCGTGATGCTCCTTGCAGGACTGAAGCTCGAGCTCGAGCTTTTTCGGCACGACGCTGTAGCCGTAAATCTGGCCGTGGGGGTGAGGCATGGTAACGCCTACGACCGCGCCGCGGTTTTCAAAGATGAAGATATACTTGATTTTTTCGTCGGCGCGAAGGGCCTCGAACCGCTCCACCCACAAATCCACCAGCTTGCGCACGTGTTCGACGGGCAGCTCGGGCAGGGTGACGGTGTGCTCGGGCGAATAGAGAATGACCTCGCACTTGCCGTAGGCCGGGCGAACCTTGTATATTTCGGTTTCAACGTCGTCGGGCGCGGGAGGGTTTTGCATGAGCGCGGGGAAGTCGTTGTCGTATTCGTATACGTCAAAGGCCTTTGGCACCTTATCGTTGTCCGGGCCGGGACAGAAGGGACACCAGTCCTTGGGCATCTGGGGCCTGTTCTGGCGGTGCGATGCGATCATTATCCAATCCTTGGTAAGCGGGTGCCAACGTAATTCTGCCATAAATATCACCTCATTATAAAATTTTGCATATTTTCATATATATTATTATACTATTATTTTGCCTCTTAGTCAAGGATTATATTTTAATATATTTGAAAAAATGAAAAAAACGGGCGGCCATCGGCCGCCCGTTCGAATATCAAATTACTGCATTGCCACCGTCGCGGTGTTTCCACTAACGGTTACGGTATAGCCCAAAACGTCGGTGAAGAAGCTCACGGGAACATAGGTGCGTGCGCTGCTTTCGCCGGGGAGGGTTATAAGCACGGGCGCTTGGCCGAGGCTGCGCGGGGCGGCCTTGGCAAAGGAGTAGCTGTCCGTGTCGATGGTGAAGGAGGCCTGACCGACAGTGACGGTATTCGTTTCGCCGTCCCAACCAACGGTGAAGCCCAACGCCTCGGCGAGGTCGCGGACGGGTATCATCTGCGTTCCGTCAACGGTCACGGGCGTGTAGGCAATATAGTAATCCCCGTCCTTATTAACGTGAAAGGCTTCAACGCCGGAAAGGTCGCCGTTCTCGAAAAACGGCTCGTCGGCAAGCTTCACGATGGCGAGGGGAGTGGTTTGGGCGGGAATACTCCTTGTCGTAACGTCATAGAACACCAGAGCCTTGCCGCTTATGAGAGTGGCCTCGCGGGTTTTGCTGTAATAGGGAATGTCGGGGTTGACATTGAGCTTAAGCTCGCCGTCGTCGCTGAGAAGCTCCTCGTCAAACACGGAAAGCTTGCGGTTCACGCCGGAGCCTTCCTTCTCGACAACAATCAGCTCGGGGTAGTAGCAGTCGGCGGTGGTATCGCCGTACGCATAATAGGTTATGTGGTCGCCCACCTTGATGTCGCCGAAGTCGAGCCTCTCGCCCCTGTCGCTGAGAACGCAGGCGTTGTGGGCGTAATTATAAACGTGAAGGTCGCCGCCCTCGTTCGAGAGGCCGTCGCTGTTCCTGCCGGTGAGTATGCCGCCGACAATCATACCGCCGACGATATAGCCGTGATCGACCACGCTCTCGGGCTTGCCGAGGGGAACGGTGGTTATGGGCTTGAGCGCGGGCGTGTTTGAGCCGTCGGAGTCGCCGTTAAGGCGCACGATGGCGAGGGGGTTCGTTTGGGCGGGAATGCTCATGGTGGCGAAGCTATAGAACACCAGCGCCTTGCCGCTGATAAAGGCGGCCTCGCGGGTTTTGCTGTAATACGGGGTGGAGGGGTCGTAATTTATTACAAGCTCGCCGTCGTCGCTGAGGTGGTTTTCGTCGAATACGGCTATCTTACGGGCCACGGCGGCGTCCTCGTCCTCGATAACGATAACGTCGGGGGTGTAGCGGGGAGGATAGATAAGCTCCGTCGGCTTGTCGCCGTCAACGTAAAACGTGAGCTTGTCGCCGGCCTTTATGTCGGCAAAGCTCTTTTTTTCGCCCTTGGCGTCAAGCACAAAGGCTCCGTCGTCCTTCGCGAGGGTGAGGTTTTCGTCCTCGGAAACGATGTACTCGTCGTTTTCGCCGACGGTCATCGAGCCGACCGCGTAGCCGTGATCGACTGAAATCATCTCGGCCTCCTCAACCGTTGAGGAAGCAAGGCCCTTTATAAAGTCCTTCGTCTGAGCTTCGTCGGCGTATGCGTTCATAAGTCCTCCCGAAGCGAGCACGGCGGCAGCCGAAAGCGTCGCAAGAATTTTTTTGGTTGAGTTCTTCATAGCTGTCCTTCCTTTCATTTTCGGTTTTTGTTTTAATATGTAGAGGGCGGCGGCCCCGCTTCCGCGGAGCAGGCTCCCGGAGCCGCCGCCCCATCCGCGTTACATAATATAGACGGACGAGGCCGAAAAAAGTTCCGCCTTTTTTCAAAAAATCCTCGTCATATTCTCATCTCGGCCACGAGCATTTCCAAAGCCGTCCACGGCTCGCTTTTGCCCTGCTTTATCGAGCGTTCGGCCTCCCTCGCGAGGCTTATCAGCCGTTCAAGCCGCTCCTCGGAGGAGCGGGAGGCTATGCGCACGCTTTTTTCGGCCACAAACGGCACAATGCCGCCCTTCGTCAGCTCCCGCGCGGCGGCCTGCTGGCGAAGGCCCTCGCTGAGCAGCAGCCTCGCGCGGTATATGCCCACAAGCTGCTCGGAAAACGTCCACAGCAGAGCCGACGGCTTGGCGCGGTTCTGCCTCATCTCGCAAATATAGCCGTAGCACAAATCCCGCCGCCCCTCCATTATCGCGTCGATAAGCTTGAAAAGCCTGTCCTCCGAGGGGCGCACGAGAACGGCGTCCACATCGGCGCGGGTTATCTGCCCGCCGGGGGCGTAGGCCGTTATCTTCTCCATTTCAGAGCGCAGCACGCTCATGGAGCGGCCCACGCTCGCGATGATATAGCCAGCGCAGTCCGCGTCGATAAGCTTGCCGCCCTTTGCCGCCGCCTTCGCCAGCCACGGCACGAGCTTAGCCTGCGTTTGCAGCGGAAAATCCACCGTTACGCCGGCCTTTTCGGCGGCCTTGCGCACAGGCGAGGAGCTTTTTTTCCCTTTTTCGGGCTCGTCCTCCCACACAAGCACGCAAACGTGGCTCGGCAGCGAGGCGAAAAGCTCCGCCCACTCGGCCTTTTGGCGGAGGGCTTGGGCAAAAAGGCCGCACCGCCTTAAAATCAGCAGCTTCCGTTCGCTCATCATCGGCGCGGAGAACACAAAATCCTTCGCCGCCGAAACGTCGGGAGCTTCGCTGAAGCTTTGGAAATTGAAACATTCGAGCGCGGGGTCCACCAGCCTTTTCTTCGCGTCGGCGGCGCAGCGTTCTTTAAGGTAGGCCTCCGGTCCGGAAAGAATGTAAAGGCTTTTGGGCAGCCCGGCCCGTATTTCGCTTTTGAATTCGTCGTAGCTCAAGCCGCGCCCTCCCCGTTTTCCTTCTGTATTTATATTGTAGCACATTTTTTTCGTTTTGTCTATATTTTTAATAAAAAAGCTTCGCCGACATTGACAACCGCGAAAAAATATTATAAAATATACTATATTGATATACCGTATCGGAGGTGCGTTCATGGCTGAAAACCGCTGCCAAAAATACGACGTGCTGCGCGGGCTCGCCATTGTGTTCGTGCTGCTGATACACACCTCCGCCGAGTACGGCCTGCTTTCGGCGGGCTGTGCGGCGCGCTTCCCGCTGGACGCGGCGAACAAGCTGTTCAACTCCGCCGTGCCGACCTTCGTCACGCTGACGGTGTTTCTCGCTTTGCGCGGCGGCAAAAGGCGCGGCCCTTCCTACGTAATAAAAAAGGCTCTGCCGCTGCTCGCGATGTACGCCGCGTGGAGCGCGGTTTACGCCGCCTTGCGCATGACGGTGGGAGGCGAGGCCCTGCCAAGCGCGAAGGCCTTTGCTTTGGATTGGCTGCTCCAAGGGCGGACGTTTTATCATCTGTATTACATAATCCTGCTTTTGCAGCTGTATGTCGTTATTGCCCTGCTTTCCCGCGTCAAGCGGCCGCGTTCGCCTTGGCTGGCTCCGCTCGCGGCGGCGGCGCAGGTCGCCGTGACGCTGTTTATCGAGCGGGCGGCGCGGGCCGCGGGCTTTACGGCGAACCTCGGCGTACTCGCGGTGTATTACCTGACCTCGACGGCCTACGGGCTTTACCTCGCGTCCGGGCCGAAGGCCGAGGAGCGCATGGGCAGGCCGTGGCCGCTTTACGCGGCGGGGCTGGCCGTGATGTGCCTTGTGCGGGCCGCCCTCGCCGACGGCCTCGGCCCCGCCGAAGGTACGCTCGCCGGCGATTTGACCGCCGCCGTGTGCCGCGAGCTGTTCATTCTCGCCGCCGTTCCCACAATGCTCCGCCTCGCCGACGCGTTGGCCTCGTGCAGACCGCTCGCCGTGCTGGGCCGCCATTCGCTTGGCATATACTTCGCCCACCCCATGCTGATTTACATAGCGGAACCCTTCCTCGGCGGGAGCGGCGACGCGGCGACGCTCGCGGGCATGGCCGTGAAACTCGCGCTGGTTACGCTTTTCGCGCTCGTCTTTGCCTACGGCTCCGAGGCGAGATTTTTAAGGAGTGATAAAAATGCCGTATAAATTTGAAGAATTAACTGATATAAAGCTTATTATACTGAAAACCGTGCAGTATTTCAAAACGGCCATGCCCGAGGCCATACTGACCGACGCCATTCTCGACCGGGGCTTCGCCAACTTTTTCGACTTGCAGCAGGCGGTGTACGAGCTGACGGAGAACCGCCTGCTCACGTACTACGAGGAAAAGGGCGCGAGGCTTTACAGCCTGACGCGCCTCGGCGAAACGGCGGCGGAGGGCTACCAGTCGCGGATACCGCGTTCTGTGCTGGAAAAGCTTTACCAGACGGTGCGGATAAAGATACGCGAGTACGAAAACGGGCTCAGCCTCATAGCCGACTACGAGAAAACCGGCGACATGGACTACCGCGTACACCTTGGCATAATGGAGGGCGGGTACGAGATTTTCACCGTCACGCTCTCGCTGTTCGACGAAAAAATGGCTCAAAACGTGTGCCGTAGGTTCAAGTGCGACCCGCAGGTGCTGTATTCCGAGGTTTTGTCGGCGTTGATACCCGAGCATGATGAAAATTGAATTTTCAAAAAAATGGGGCTGCCAAAGGCAGCCCCATTACTATTCAAAAATTTCCATAACATTTCCTCCCGACGCCTCGAAAGTCCGCCGGTAAAGCTCCTCTCCCGAGGGGCCGAGCCTGCGATACGTGATTACCCCGCCGTTTTCATCTCCGTTCCAGTCGGTGACGTAAGTGTAGCGTGCGCCGTCCTCCAAATACTCGACGCTACCGATGAACATCGGGAATTTGTTCAGCTCCTCGTCCTTTTGCATTTCGAGCAGCCTGTTCGAGGCCTCGGCGCTCATATCGGGGAGCCTCGGGTCGAGGTCGCGGTACGAGCCGACCTCCGCCTCTCGGCCTATGCTTTTCAGGTATTCCCGCGCCTGCGCCCGCTTTTGCGCGGCAAGCTCGTCATAATACGTGTCGCTTTGTAGCGCAGCCCCGACGAAGCGCGGTGGGAACATCTTTCTTATAGAGTCGGCGTAGTAGGAGCCGTCCTTGGGGTATTCGATTTCAGCCCTGCCGCCCGACACGGTGATTACCGCCGGAATGGCGCCGCTGCCGCTGTCCTCGATGAACATACCGTTCATAAAGCTGTAGCCGCCCACGCTCGTAACGGCGTAATACTCGGTTTTGCCGCCCTTTTCCTCCGCGCCGAGGATAACGTGGCCCTCGGCCCAAAATTCGGCGTCGGCGTATTTGCCGCTTTCGTCGAGCAAAAGCCCGCTTATCAGCGCGTCCGCCTCGGGCGGGGCCTCCGTCGTGCGGCGGCAGGCTATCGCCGCTCCCACTGCGAGGGCGAAAACGAGAGCCAACGCCGCGAGGCCCGCGCCGAGCCGCTTTGTTTTCGTGTTCAGTATTTCCCCTATCCTTCGCTTCGCGCTTTTTCCGCTCTCGGAAAACGCCGTCGAAAGGCGGGGAGGCTTGATTTTTTTCATATTAATCCTCCTAATATATGGCGTCCTCCCCGTGATAATACGCTTCGTCAAGGTTGAACAGGGGCCTGAACTCCGGTGGGTAGGGCGTGGGCGCGCTGCTGACCAAATCCTTAAATATGTCGTCAAGCGTCAGGTCGGGGTCATTCACAAGGTAGAAGTATGCCTCCGAGCCCTCGCGCATTATTTTTAAGTGGTTATACGGGCCGAAATCAAAATACCCTTCGCCCGTTTCCCCCGACGAGGCATACCCGTCATACTCCGCTCCCCAAAAGCGCTCTCCGTCGCTCCGCAGGCAAAGCGCGGTCGGCTCGCCGTCTATGTAGCGAACCACCTTCAGCACGGCGGGCTCGCCAAAGGCAAGGACGTTCAAAAACTCGTGGAGCTTACCGATGCTTTCGGGCGCGTTATCCCTTATTATCAGGGCGTTTCCGGCAAATTCCTCAAGCGAAACACCGGTCAGAGCCTCGTAAAACTCGTTGTGGTAATCGAACAGGCCAAGCTCCTCGAGCAGTGCGGCAAGGCCTTCCTCGCTTTCGGCGGCGGTTTTCACGTTGCGGCCCAGCATTTCCGAAGCTCCCTCCGCGCTGAGGCAGGCCGCGGCCTCATATCCGGGGTAGCTCCACTCCACATAGTCCAGATTGTCTACGAGGGCCAACAGCACCGCCGCGTAGGCGCTCATTTTGTCGTACTTCGTGTCGGGAGCCTTTTCAAAGCTGAGCCTCCAGCCGTAGGGCTCCGCGTCGGTGAAAATCTCGTTGGTGAAGCCTCCAAGCGAGGCCGCAATACCCAACGCCGAGGCCGTCGCGCCGTTGGCGGAGGCGTCGCCGACGTAGGGGTGCTTTGTGGCGTAAAGCCGTTCCGCAAGGCTGACCTTCGCCTCGAAAGTGCGCGGCGGCGTGCGCCGCCCAAAGGCGAGGCAGGCCCCCATTGCGAGGGCAAAAACGAGAGCCACCGCCGCAAAGCCCGCGCCGAGCCGCTTTGTTTTCGTGTTCAATATTTCCCCTATCCTTCGCTTCGCGCTTTTCCCGCTCTCGGAAAACGCCGTCGAAAGACGGGGAGGCTTAATGTTTTTCATATTAACCTCCATAATGCTAAATCGTTGCTGAGCAACGAAAATTCGCCGTTTTTACCACTGTGGTTGTAAAATGCCGTCGCGGCGGCAGTGTCGAGCTCGGCGAAATCCTCGCCGTAAACGCATTGAGCGTACCACCTATAGCCCACGTACCGCCCGTCCTTGCGGTAGTCCCGCATATTGAAGCCGAAGCCGTTTTGCCCGCCGTCGTCCATCAGATAGCTGACCGTCGAAATTTGGCTCTCCTCCTCAGAAAGTCCGCCGTCCTCGCTTGAGATGCAGGCGTAACGCTCCTTTTCGGTGACGGAGCCGACCGGCTCCACAAATCTCACGCCGAAGCTGTCGGGCGAGCCGACGTCGCCGTCGAAATAGCCCGCGCCGTAGCTGTCGTCCAGCCACACGCCACCGCAGGCGATTATCCAATCCCGCTTAAGGGCGTTATACGCGGCGACGGGAGCGTAGAGCTGCACATTGTGCGCGCTTCGGCTGTCGGCCTCTCGGAGCGGCGCGGGACCGCGCTTGTCGTAGCCGTACAGATACACTCCCCTGTCGGAAAGTGCGCCAGCCGCCGCGTCCATCTCATCTTTGTCACCGGCCGTCACGGCCTTTTCCAGCAGAGCGCGGACAAGTCCGTCCTCCTGCTCCTTGTGTCTGCCCTCGGCGAGGGCGGTTTCTAAAAAGGCGTGGGCCTGCTTGGCGAACCAAGCCCGGTCGCCGTCGGCAAAGGACGGAACTTCGCCGTGGCTTTGCAGCGCGGCCTCGACAGCCGCGTCCACAGTGTGCGGCAGCGTTCGCCGCCCAAAGGCGAGGCAGGCCCCCACGGCGAGGGCGAAAACGAGAGCCACCGCCGCGAAGCCCGCGCCGAGCCGCTTTGTTTTCGTGTTCAATATTTCCCCTATCCTTCGCTTCGCGCTTTTCCCGCTCTCGGAAAACGCCGTCGAAAGACGGGGAGGCTTAATGTTTTTCATTCGGAGGCCCCCTTTTCGGTTTTGCGGCGCATGGCGTTAAGCACGGCCATAGAGTACCGCTTACGGAAGTCCATATCCTCGTTTTTTACGACGGCCTCGTCGCAGGAATATTCCAAATCCTTATCGGCGCGGCGGGCCATCAAATGCACCGCCGGGTTGAACCAGTGGGCCGCGCAGGCCGCCAGCATAACAAGCTTGTACCACAAATCGCCTCGGCGGTAGTGGGCGCTTTCGTGGCGAAGTATCATGGTCAGCTCGTCGTCGGTAAATTCGCGCTCGGGCAGGAGTATCATCGGGCGGAAAAAGCCCGTCATTATAGGGCTTTCAAGCATCGGGCAACGGCTGTACCGCAGCCCCTCGAACTCCCCGAGCGGCTCCGTTTTTCCGCGAAGAGCCGCGCAAAAGCGCAGGTAGGCGGCAAGGTGCCACAGCATGAACAGCGCCGCTCCGGCGAGGTAAATTGCGCCCAGAGCCTGCTCAGATGTGAAAAGCGGAGCGTAATTTGCGGAGTTGGCTTCGCCCGCGGCGGCCTCGTGGCGGGCGTTTTCGGTCATCACGTCCACGGGGAGCGGCGCGTCGGTGCGAAAAACCACCACCCTTTCGGGCGGGGAATAAACGAACGGGGCGCGCGGCAGCGATATATTCACCGGCACAAGCAGCCGTATCGCGAAAAGCAGCCACATCAGCCGCCTGCCCCGTGCGGAATACCGCTTTTCGAGCCACGGCGCGAGGCATAGGGCGATAGCGATGACGACCGTCATGGAAAGCGATATTTCAAGCAGCGTCGCTATCATTCCCTCGCCTCCCTTATGAAGGCCTCAAGCTCGTCGAGGTCGCTTTCGCTTATGGCCTTGCCGTCGTAAAGCGAGGCCACGAGCCGCGCCACCGAGCCTCGGCACACCCTGTTTAGGAAGCCCGCGCTCTCCTCACGCAGATACTCGTCCTCGGGGACGAGCGCGGTGTAGAGGTTCAGGCGGCCCTGCTTTTCGCACCGCAAAAACCCGCGTTCACACAGCCTCGAAAGCAGGCTTAAAACCGTGGTTTTCTTCCAGCTACGTTTAAGGCTCTCCATCAGCTCGCCGCTGGTGGCCGCGCCGCCCTTGGCCCAGATTTCGGCCATAATCTCAAATTCGCTCTCCGGCAAACGCTTAAATTCCTTTGCCATATCATGCTCTCCCTTGTTTGACATTTGTAGAACTAATTATATTTTACACTTGTAGAACAATTTTGTCAAGAGCTTTTATAAAATTTTTGAAAAAACAAAAAAAGTGCTTGACAAACCGGCGGTTATCCTGTATAATGGACAAGGTAAGCAAAGAACGGATACGGATTTGGACGAAATGGCCCGGTAGTACAGTTGGTTAGTACGCCAGCCTGTCACGCTGGAGGTCGAGGGTTCGAACCCCTTCCGGGTCGCCAATACGCTGTCCTAGCTCAGCAGGCAGAGCACTTCCTTGGTAAGGAAGAGGTCGGCAGTTCGAATCTGCTGGACAGCTCCACGGGCGCTCCTTCGGGAGCGCCTTTTTCCGTACGCTTATCGCGGGCCGCGCGGGCTTTCGGCACGGCCATTTGACAAAATCCCCCTCCGGCTCATAATATGGGATAGAGGAGGTGATATTTTGAATTGCGGCAACAAAACTCAAAAGCTGGCGCTGTTGGCGGCTGTCGTCGCGGGCATACTGACCTATGCCTTTTTTGAAGCAACGGAAATCTCCGCAGTGGCGGGCACGCTTTTCCCGGCCATTCTTATAATCGGCTTGGTCGGACTGGTGACGCTGCTGTTGGCGGCGGCCCGCGCCTGCGAATGTGACGGGCTGCGCTCGTGCTTCTGCGCAAACGGCATTACCGCCGCCTTGGGCGGAGCCGGCGCCATTTTGGCCACGATCTTTACGCTGCTTGTCGGCGCCGACACGGCGGCGGTATACCGCGTCGGTACGGCTATAGCCGTAGGGCTGCTGACGCTTCTCCTTGGCGGGATAATCGGCCTTTTGGCCGACTATTTCGGCTGCGTGAGCTGCTCTTGCTCCTGCCCCTGCGATAATGCGGAGGCCGCGTCGGACGGCGGCTTCGTCCGTAACGAAAGATATTACAGACGATAAAATAATGAAGCTTTGATATAGGGGGCCGCTCGCGGCCCCCGTTTGCGCTGCGCGAAAAAAGGGCCGTTAAGCCCTTTTTTGCTGTTTATTCTTCCGATTTCCCGGAGGAGGGAGCGGCCTCCTCGGCGGCGCGGTCGGGAGCCGTGAACGCGGCCTCGAACTCGTCGCCGTCGAGCTTTTCGTGCTCGATAAGAGCGGCGGCCACGCTTTCAAGCCGAGGCATATTCTCGCGGAGCAGCTTTTCGCAGCGGGCGTAGCTTTCGTCGATGATACGCTTTATTTCGGCGTCAATCTCGGCGGCTACGCTTTCGCTGTAGCTGCGGCCCTCGCTGAAATCGCGGCCCAAAAATACGTTGTGGTTGCCGGAGTCGAAGCTGACGCAGCCGAGCTTTTCGCTCATGCCGTACTGCATAACCATCTCGCGCGCGGTTTTGGTCGCCTGCGTCAGGTCACCGGAGGCCCCGGTGTTTATCTCGCCGAAAACTATCTTTTCGGATACGCGGCCCGCCATTGTCACCACTATATAGTCGAGCATGGTCTGCTTGTTGATATAGGCCTTGTCGTGGTCGGGCAGGTTAAGCGTGAAGCCGCCGGCGCGGCCGCGCGGGATTATGGAAACCTGATGCACGGGGTCCTGCGTGGGGAGCAGCCGCGTTATCACGGCGTGGCCCGCCTCGTGGTAGGCGGTTTGCTTTTTGTCCTTTTCGGTGTGCTTGCTGGACTTCTTTTCCGGGCCGATAACGGTCTTTAGCATGGCCTCGTCCATTTCGGTCATGGTGATTTTGTCCTTGCCGGCACGGGCGGCCAAAATGGCGGCCTCGTTCAGAAGGTTCTCCAAATCCGCGCCGGTGAAGCCGTAGGTGGTTTTGGCGATTTTTTCGAGGGAAACGCTCGACTCGTCAATAGGCTTATTCTTCGCGTGGACGCGGAGTATGGCCTCGCGGCCCTTTTGGTCGGGGTAATTCACCACTACCTGCCTATCGAAGCGGCCCGGGCGCAGCAGCGCGGGGTCGAGTATGTCGGGGCGGTTGGTGGCGGCTATCATGATTATGCCCTCGTTGGGAGAGAAGCCGTCCATCTCGACAAGGAGCTGGTTAAGGGTCTGCTCGCGCTCGTCGTGACCGCCGCCGAGGCCCGTGCCTCTCTGACGGCCCACCGCGTCGATTTCGTCGATGAAAATTATGGCCGGAAGGTTCTTCCTCGCCTGATCGAACAGGTCGCGCACGCGGCTCGCGCCCACGCCCACGAACATCTCGACGAAATCGGATCCGGATATTGAGAAAAAGGGAACCTTCGCCTCGCCCGCGATGGCCTTCGCGAGCAGAGTTTTGCCCGTGCCGGGAGGGCCGATGAGCAGCACGCCCTTGGGTATTCTCGCGCCGAGGTCAATGAACTTGCGGGGGTTTTTCAAAAACTCCACAATTTCTTGAAGCTCCTGCTTTTCCTCGTCGGCGCCGGCCACGTCGTCAAAGGTCACTCTGGGGGATTTTTCGTCGTCTACCTTGGCGTGGCTTTTGGCAAAGCCCCCTATGCCCCCCTTGCCGCCGGTCTGCTGGCGCATAAAATAAATGAGAAAGGCTATCGGGATAAGCGAAATTATCAGGTACGGTATCACCGAAACCCACCAGCTCACGGTTTCGGGCTTGGGGTTGGTGACGGCGAGCGTACCGGCGTTTATCTGGGCGGCTATGGCCTCGCCGCAGAGGGCGTAGAGCATATCGCGCTTGGCCTCCACCTCGGTTTTAACGCCGTTGATGGTGGCGACGCAGGTGTTGTCGTTTATCTCGAGCTCGGTCACGCTGCCGGCGTTTATGGCCAGCACAAGCTCGGAAAACGAGGTCTTGCGCTGCTCCGGCGGGCGGAACATATAGGCCGCGACGGCGGCGATTATCAGGGTTATCAGCAGATAAACGCTAAGACTTTTAACGGTTTTGTTCAAAGCGGGGGCCTCCTTAATTTTCTTCGTAAGCTTCGGGTTTAAGTACTCCCACGAAGGGAAGCTGCCTGTATTTGTAGGCGTAGTCGAGGCCGTAGCCGACGACAAATTCGTTTGGTATGTCGAAGCACATATACTTCACGTTCACCGGCACAACGCGGCGGGCGGGCTTATCGAGGAAAGTGCATATCTCGACGGACTCGGCGCCCTTTTCGATGAGGAAATCCTTCACCGCCGCGAGGGTGCGGCCCGTATCGACGATGTCCTCAACGATGATGACGTCGCGGCCCTCCGCGTCGAGGCCGCCCTTGCCCGT
>CANRER010000031.1 GCA_947629615.1 uncultured Clostridia bacterium
ACCGCGCGGGTTATTTCGTCGCGGCTGCCGTAATTTAACGCCACATTAATAAGGAAGCCGCTGTTATTTTTAGTGGCCTCCTCAACATACCTTTGCTTTGCCCTGAAGCTTTCGGGAAAGGCGCTCATGTCGCCGATAAACCGTATCTGCGCACGGTTTTTGAGCTTTTTAAGGCCGTTGTCGAGATAGTCCTCCAAAAGGGCCATAAGAGCCTCGACCTCCTCCTTGTCGCGCTTCCAGTTTTCGGTGGAAAAGGCGTAGAAGGTGACGACCTTTATGCCAAGCTCGCCCGCGCTTTCCGATATTGCTTCAAAGGTTTTCGCGCCCATCGCGTGACCGCTTTTGCGGGGAAGGGAACGCCGCTTTGCCCAGCGGCCGTTCCCGTCCATTATTATAGCCACGTGCGTGGGTATGTTATCAAGGTCCACCTCGGCTTCAAGCCTTTTATGGCGAAATTTATCAAACAAGCCCATAGCCGCGCCCCTCAGATTTCGGTTATCTCTTTTTCCTTCTTGGAAAGAAGGCCGTCGATTTCCTTTATCTTGGCGTCGGTCAGGTCCTGTATATCCTTTTCGATGCCCTTAAGGTCGTCCTCGGTTATTTCGCTCTTTTTCTTTTGCGCCTTAAAGTCCTCCATAGCGTCGCGGCGAATGGAGCGAATGGCTACCTTGGCCTCCTCGGCCTTCTTCGATGCCTGCTTTATCAGCTCCTTGCGCCTTTCCTCGGTGGGCTGGGGGAACGACAGGCGGATAAGGCGGCCGTCGTTTTGAGGCGTTATGCCAAGGTCCGACGCGAGGATTGCCTTCTCGATGGCCTTCAGCAGCGAGCCGTCCCATGGCTGTATCGTTATCGTCCGAGGGTCGGGCGTGGAAACCGTGCCGACCTGCTGGAGCGGAGTGGCCGTGCCGTAGTAGTCCACGGTTATGCGGTCGAGCACGGTGGGGTTGGCGCGGCCGGCGCGTATCGCGCCGAACTCGCTCAAAAGGTGGTTGAGGGTTTTATCCATTTTTTCGGTGATTTCGGGGTAGTTTTTCATTTTCACGGTTCCTTTCATTAAATATATTTTTTAATAAACCAGCGTGCCTATCTCCTCGCCCATGATGACGCGGCGGATATTATCAGGCTTGGCGAGGCCGAACACGCGAATGGGCATTTTATTGTCCATGCAAAGCGAGGTTGCGGTAGTATCCATCACGCCGAGGCCGCGGTTAAGCACGTCGATATAGCTGATTGAGTCGATTTTTCTGGCGTCGGGATTTTTGGCGGGGTCGCTGTCGTAAACGCCGTCCACCTTTTTGGCGAGCAGAATGATGTCGGCGTCGATTTCGGCGGCGCGCAGAGCGGCGGTGGTATCGGTGGAAAAGAAGGGGTTGCCCGTACCGCAGCCGAAAATCACCACGCGGCCCTTTTCGAGGTGGCCGAGGGCGCGGCCGCGGATATACGGCTCGGCTATCTGGCGCATTTCGATGGCTGTCTGCACCCTTGTGGGTATTCCGTGCCGCTCGAAGGCGTCGCAAAGGGCGAGGGCGTTGATGACCGTGGCCAGCATGCCCATGTGGTCGGCGCGGGTACGCTCCATATTTTCGCCGGTGCGGCCCCGCCAGAAGTTGCCGCCGCCCACGACGACGGCTATCTCCACGCCCATGTCGGAGCAGACCTTGATGGTTTCGGCGATACTGTCGAGCGTGTCGCCGTCGAGGCCGAAGCCCTTATCGCCTGCAAGGGCCTCTCCGCTGACCTTAATCAGCACTCTCTTGTACTTCGGGGTCATAGCTTTCATCCTTTCGGTGCGGATAGTATTATCCTTATTGGTTTAGCACAGGAAAATCGAACACCGCGACGGTTTATAGCGGCGAAATTTCCCCCATGCTGCGTTAAAATGCTCGGAAGGCGCCAGCCTTCCTGCGCTTTTATCCTTGCCTGAAAAAAATTTCGCTCGCTATAAACTCCTTCGGACCGTGCGGGTGGATATTTTTTCGTAGGCAAGGAAAAGGTTCCTCGGAATACTTGGTGTATTCCGAGCGGTTCTTTGACGTAGGCTACGGGAAAATAGACCCCGCACGGCGCACGGGGTTCAATTCTCCTGTGCTATATATTCTGCAAATATGCCGAAATTCCTTTGAAATTTTACGAAAAATTTCAATAATTTTTAGAATTTTTATACCTCTATCTCGGCCTCAAGCCCGAGGGCGGCGACGCGGACGCGGCCGCTGCCGCGCACGTAGGCCGCGAGGCGGCCCATATTGGCGGCGCGGACGGAGTCGGTATAAGGGCGGCAGTCGGCTATATCGCCGTTTTCGAGGCCCAAAAGGTCACAGCCCTCGACGGCGACGGAAACGTCGGCCCGCTCGGGGACGGGATTGCCGTTTTTATCAAGTACGGTTATTTCAAGACGGGTAACGTCGTCGTCGGCGGCGTGGGAGAAGGTCTTTATCGCGATTTCCGCCGGCTCGCCCGCCGTTGCGAGGCTTGCCTCGGCCCCGCCCACGCGGGCGGTGAGAACCCCTTCTGCGAACGGCAGCCGCGCGAACGCCGCGCCGAAGGCGGGGTCGATGGGGGCTGCGGCCACGGCCTTGCCGTTAAGCAGCAGCTCGGCCTCGCCGCCGTGGTTGGAGCTTATCATAACCTCGACCTCCGCGCCCTCGGGGAAGCTCCAGCGCGGCTCGAACGGCTTGAAGCGACGGCGGCGGCGGTCAAAGCCGTCGGGCTCGGGCTCGTAAAGGCGGCAGGCGACGACGGCAGCGGGTTCGCCGCTCCACATGGCCCTGCGCTGATAATAGCGCAGCTTCGGGAAGCCCGCCATATCGAGCAGGCCCGCTCCGCTGGCCCTGACAGGCCAGCCGTGGGCCTCGCCCATGTAATCTATGCCCGTCCAGAGGAATTGGCCGCAGATATTGGCGTTATCGCGCACGGCGTTCCACGCGGCGGGGCTGTGGCTGTTTTCGCTGCCGTAGATGACGCGCTCGGGGTAGCGGTCGCAGTCGGCGGAGTAAAGCTGCTCCTTATAGTTATAGCCCACTATGTCGAGCTTATCGGCGAGGCCCGTGCGGTTCGACAGCTCGGGGAAGGCCAGCGCGGCGGTGACGGGGCGGGTGGAGTCCTCCTCCTTAACCCAGCGGACGAGCCTTTCGGCCACGACGGCAAGGCGCGAGGCGTCGGGACGGTTTTTGTCGTAAACGCGCTCCTCCTTTGGCTTGCCCGCGTCGTTATTGCCCATAACCTCGTCGAAAAGGGGGTGAACGTAGGGGTCGTTGGGGTAGTCTATCTCGTTGCCGATGCTCCAGATTATGACGCAGGGGTGGTTGCGGTCGCGCCGCACCATCGTCTTGATGTCCTCCTCGCCCCAAGCGGGGAAGTCCTCAAAATAGCCGAAGCGCTTCGGCGGGTAGACGTTATGCCCCTGCCACCACTTGTTTTTCGGGCCCTCCCACTCGTCGAAGGCCTCGTCCACGACGAGGAAGCCGAGCTCGTCGCAAAGGTCGAGCAGGGCGGGGTCGGGCGGGTTATGGCTGGTGCGGACGGCGTTGCAGCCGCAGGCCCTAAGCGTCAGCAGCCGATGCCGCCAAACGGATTTCGGCACGGCAGCGCCGAGGCAGCCGGCGTCGTGGTGGAGGCACACCCCCTTGAGCTTCATGCTCTCGCCGTTGAGGAAGAAGCCGAGAGCCGGGTCAAACCGGAAAAACCGTATGCCGAAGGGGGTGACGAGGGTGTCGGCGAGCCTGCCGCCGTCGTACACGTCGGTTCTGAGCGAATAAAGGCTCGGCGAGGCGGGGCCCCAAAGCAGGGGGCGGGCGACCTCGAGCCTCTCCCCTCCCTCGGCGGCGACGGAGCCGTCGGGCGCGAGGACGGTATTTTTGACCGTCAGCCCCGGGCGCGTCGTCGCGACCTCGGCCCGCAGCACGGCCCGCTCGGCGTTCACCTCGGGCGTGGTTATCCTTACGCCGCCGAAGGCGACGGCGGCCTCGTCCGTTACGGTGAGGTAAACTGGGCGCACTATGCCGCTGCCGGTATACCAGCGGCTGTCGGCGGTTTGGATGTGGCGCACCTCGACCGAAACGACGTTTTCGCCCTCGCGGACGAAGTCGGTTATGTCGTGGGTGAAAGTGGCGTAGCCGTAAGGGCGTTTGCCGAGGTAGTTCGAGTTTACGTATACCCGCGAATTATTATAAACGCCCTCGAAGGTAATATACACCCTTTTTCCTTTTATATCCCCAAGGGAAAAGCGCCTTCTGTACCAGCCGACGCCCCCCTCGACGTAGCCCGTGCCGCTGCTGTTTTCCTTGGCGAAGGGAAGGCCCACGGCCCAGTCGTGCGGGACGCGCGCCGTCTGCCAATCGGAGTCGTCAAGGCCGGCGTACCAGCCGCCCTCATTCTCGCCGAGGCGGAATTTCCAGCCCTCGGCAAGGGGAATGGTCTTTCTGTTCATAATTATCAGCTCCCGAAATTTTTTCTTGATTTATGCAAAAAATTGTGATATAATATTTCAAAATAGATAATAAAAGTGAAAAACGCAGGTGATGAGCAATGTCGAATATGCCGAAGATCTGGGAGGATCTTATCAATTCCGAGGGCGGGCTGCCGGTGGTGGTGCATTCGCTGCAGCGCATAATGGACGGAAGGTATCAGGTGGACGCCGAAAGCGTTCACGACGAGTTCGAGCTGCTTTACGTGCAGCACGCCTCCCGCGCCCATTTTGAAATAGATGGCCGCGACGTGCCGGTGCATAACCACGACCTTTTGCTGATAAAGCCGCGTATCCCGCACAAGCTCGACGTGGACAGCGACAACCCCTGCCAGTTCTGGGTGCTGAAGTTTTGCTTTGTCAAAAACAACGACAGCCGCATAGCCGGCGTCAGCCTTGACGAGTTCCTGAGCTTCATCTCTGATACGGACACGGGCGGGTATTTCACGCTTTCCAGCATTTACCGCGGGAACATCGTCGGCGCGATGCAGCAGATAATGCAGGAATCGAAGGAGCCCGACGAGGCCAGCGAATTTATGAAAAGCCTGCTGGTTATGGAGCTTTTCGTGTGGCTGAGCCGCAGCCTTAAGGCCCAGTGGGAAAGCTCGCTCGCCACGAAGGGCGACAAGCTGCAAGAGCTGCTCGAAGCCGCACGCAACTATATTTTGGAAAATTACCACACCGACATCTCGCTCGACGACATTTCGAGTTATGTATACATTTCCACCAGCCACTTCGCCCGCGCCTTCAAAAAGCACTACGGAATAAGCCCCATACAGTACCTTTTGAGCGTCCGCATACAAAAGGCCAAAACTCTGCTCGAGGAAACGAACAAGAAAATCGGCGACATCGCCATCGAGGTCGGCTTCAGCGCGCAGCAGCGTTTTAATGACATATTCAGGAAGCAAATCGGTATGTCGCCCAGCGAATACCGCCAAAGCTACAAGGACAGCATTACCAACCTTCCGTCGTGAGGCCGCAAATTTGGCGGTTTTATGCCGTTTTTGTGCGGGCGTAAAATTTTTGGGAAGATTTGTAAAAAAAGTGTTGACAAATGGCAAATATTGGTGTATAATGGCCTCAGAGGTTAGGGAGAGGCGAACGCCGGCGGACGCAGCAACCGAACCTAAATCTTAAACGAAAGGGACAATAATCATGATTAATCGCCGTTTGGACAAGCTTGGAAGGATAGTTATTCCGCAGGAAATGCGCACAAAGCTGCACATCACTCACAACACGCTTATCGACATCGAGCTGAAGGGAGATAAAATCATTCTTTCAAAATCCGGCGAAAGCTGCGCGCTTTGCGGCATTGTCGGCGACCTTGTAGAGGGTACGCCCGTTTGCAGCAAATGCGCACGGGAGATTGCGGATAAGCTCGGGAAATAGAGGGGCCGTTAGGGGCCGTAAAAAGCCCATATTGCGTAAAAAAGCTGTTTCGCATCGCGAAACAGCTTTTTCGCCGTTTGAAATCAATTTTATTGGGTTTTTATCGGCCTGCCGCCGCGGCTCAGTCCTCGTCCGCGCAATCGTCGCAGTCGCAGTCGTCCGCGATTTCCAAGTTAATCTGCTCTTGGCAGCACGGGCAGGTTATCGTCTGCTCGCTGCCCTCGAGAAGCGAAGGGTCAAGATAAATCATATCGCCGCAGTTCGGACATTCGACGGCAAACTCCTCGTCGTCGTCATCCCAGTCATCGTCGTCCCAATCGTCGTCCTCGTCGCCGTAGACCTCGTTTTCCACCTCGGCAAGGTCGTCGTCGATTTCGTCCACGGTTTCGGCCAGCTCGTCAACATCCTCGCCGAGAGCGTCCAACTCGTCGGCAAGGTCGCCAATCAGGCCGACCATCGCCTCGAGAAGCTTGCCCTCCTTAGTGGTTTTGTCAAGCTCGCCGCCGTCAAGAAGGCCCTTGAGATAGGCCGCCTGTTCCGTTAAATAGCTCACGGTGCCGCCTCCTTTAATAATTTTATTTTTACGCCCTGGACATATACTCGCCCGTGCGGGTATCCACGCGGATAACCTCGCCGTTATCGATGAACAGAGGCACCTGAACAACGGCCCCCGTTTCGAGAGTGGCGGGCTTTGTCGCGCCCTGCGCGGTGTTGCCGGCAAAGCCGGGCTCGGTATCGGTTATCTTAAGCTCCACAAAATTCGGGGGCTCGATGCCGAAGATGTTACCCTTGTATGACAGCACCTTGACCTGCATATTCTCCTTCACGAACTTGAGCGCGTCGCCCAGTTTATCGGTGCCGATGGGGATTTGCTCGTAGGTTTCGGGATCCATGAAGTAATAGAGGTCGCCGTCGTTATAAAGATACTCCATATCCTTGCGCTCGATATGCGCTTTGGGCATTTTGTCGGTGGGGTTGAACGTTTTTTCAACCACCCCGCCGGAAATTACGTTCCTGATTTTCGTCCTGACGAAGGCCGCGCCCTTGCCCGGCTTCACATGCTGAAACTCGATAACCTGATACACGTTTCCGTCGTATTCAAAGGTTACTCCGTTTCTGAAATCGCCTGCGGAAATCATTCAAATCATCCTTTCGTGCTGTACTCTTTTATTATAATACAACAAAACGGAAAAATAATCAACCCTTTTTCCAAAAATAATTCGTAAAAAATTACAGCACTTCCAATTCAAGGGAGCTTTGAGTGAGCGGCCGCGCCCCGTCGGCGGTTATTACGGCGGTATCGGTGAGGCGCGCGCCGGCGAAGCTGCTTTCATACGCCCCGACGCCCAAATTCACAGCCATGTTCGTGCAAAGGGTATCGCCGCTTTGCACCCTAACGCGCGGAAGCTCGACCGGGGATATGCCTATTCCGTGGCCCGCGCTGTGGCAGTAGGCCTCGCGCAGACCCGCGTCGGCAAGGCAGGTGCGGGCCTTCATATCCGCGTCGCGGCAGGGTACGCCCGTGCGCGCCTCGGCAAAGACGGCCTCACGGGCCGAGCGCACCGCCTCGTAAAGGCCGCGGGCGCGTTCGTCGGCGCTGCCCACAAAGAAGGTGCGGCTCAGTTCGGCGCAGTAGCCGTCGAGGCGAAGGCCCACGCCCACGATAACCGCGTCGCCGAAGGCCAGCTCCTTAGCGGCGGAAAGCGCCGAGGGCATGGCCGTGCGCGTTCCCGAAACCACAACGGGCTTAAAGGGCAGTGAGTCGGCCCCGTTTTCCCGCAGGAAAAGCTCCGTTTTAAGGGAAATATCCCTCTCGTCCGCGCCCACCTTAAGCAGCCTTCTGGCGAAGGCGAGCCCCTCGTCCGCAAGGGCCGACGCCGCGCGGAGCCGCTCGATTTCGCCGGCATCCTTCACTGCGCGCAGGCGCAACATAAGGTCGCCCGCGGGGATAAGCTCCTCGCAGCGCAGTTTGCGCTTTAGGGTGCGGTATACGCTGACGGTGAAGAAATCGTCCTCGAAGATGAGGGTTTTAACGCCGTCGCCGATGATGGTATCGTTTATGCTGTTATACAGGCCGCCGGCCACGTTCACAATGGCGAGGCCCTTCGTTTCCATCGTGGCCTGAAGCGCATAGCGTTGCTCCACAAAGAGGGTTCGGCTGTCGTTTGTGATGAGGATTGCGCCGGTTTCCCCCGTGAAGCCGCTGAAGAAAAAGCGGTTCTCGGGCGAGGCGATGAGCGCGGCGTCGGCCCCTCGGGCCTCCATGGCCGAAAGCAGGCGTTCTATTCTTTTCTCATACATTTTCCTTGCCCTCCAGATACGCCGCCAGCATTTCCACGCCGAGGCGGTAGCTGTCCTTGCCGTGGCCGGCCACTTGGCCTATGCAGTACGGCAGAATGACGCTTTTGCTGCGGAAGTCCTCGCGGCTGTGGATGTCGCTCATATGCACCTCCACCACGGGCAGGCCGACCGCGCTCACAGCGTCGGCGACGGCGTAGCTGTAGTGGGTGAAGGCGGCGGGGTTCATAACGATGCCGTCCGCCGCGCCGTATGCGCGGTGAATTGCCTCCACCACCGCGCCCTCGTAATTCGACTGGAAACATTCACATTCATACCCCAGCTCCGCCGCGCGGCGGCGCGTCAGCTCCTCTATCGCGGCGAGGCTGTCGCGGCCGTAAATCTCGGGCTGGCGTATGCCCAGCATATTCATGTTGGGGCCGTTTATCAGAAGTATTTTTTTGTGCATGGTAATCGCTCCAAGGTTATATGATTTTTCATTTTTATTGTACAGCAAATTAAAGAAAAAACTGATACAAAATTGTGAATAAATTGTTAATGTTTGAGAACTCGCACGAAAGGGAGCGCGTCTATACCCCTCATCAGTTGCTCGGGGTCCCGCAAAGACGGCGGAGCCGGATTTGTGGGGAGAGGAGGAGCGAAGCGAACCCGGTTTTGGTTTTGAAAAAACCTAAACCGCGATGCGAAGCTTGCGACGACGAGGACACCTTCTCCCCAAGGAGAAGGCAAGATTGTGTGCTGACTTTTAATTTATGCGTGGAGTGTCGGCTTGGCGCTCCCCACCTTATTTAGGCAAAAAAATGGCGGCATAGGCCGCCATTTTTATTACGCTGTTTTCAGCGGAGGCGTTTCAGCACCTCAAGCACGTAATTCCACGTTCGGGCGACGGAGGCGACGTCCATACTCTCGTTGGGGGTGTGAATGTCCTTCATATCCGGGCCGATGGAAACGCAGTCGAGCCCGGGCAGCTTGCCCGCAAACAGGCCGCACTCCACGCCGGCGTGAATGGCCTCCACGCCCGGCTCACGGCCGTAAAGCTCTTTGAACACCTCGACCATCAGCGCGCGAAGCTTGGAGTCGGGCTTATATTCCCAAGCGGGGTACGCGCCGTCACATTCGACCTTGCCGCCGAGGATATCCATAAGATTTGCAAGACGGCTGACGAGCTCGTCCTTTTCGGTGCCGACGCTGCTGCGCACGGCAAAGCTCATCGTCATTTTATCGGCGTGGGTTTGGAGTATGCCCATGTTGAGCGAGGTTTGCACAAGGCCGGGTATATCGGAGCTCATGCGCTGTATGCCGCCGGGAAGGTTCACAAGGGCGGCTATCATGCGCTTTTTGGAGTCCGCCTCCGCAGCCGCGGCGAAAATCCCGCCGCCGCCGTCCTCGACGCTCAGGCTCAGCCCCGGGTCACCGACGCGGTACTCGGCGGCGAATATCGCGTGATATTTTTCCCCCACGGCCTTGACGGTTTCCACGTTTTTTGCGTCCACAACGATTTTGGCCCGACATTCCCTCGGAATGGCGTTATCCTTAAGTCCGCCGTCCACCAAAACGAGGCCGAAATCCACGGTCTTGGCGAGCTCGTTCAAAAGCCGCCCCATAAGACGGTTCGCGTTGGCCCTGCCCTTGTGTATCTCCACGCCGGAGTGGCCGCCCGTGAGGCCGCCCACCTTTAGCGTCAGTATGCTGCCCGCCATGGTTTTGCGCGAAATGGGCAGAGTGCATTTCGCCGTAACTCCGCCGGCGCAGCTCACCAGCAAAACGCCCTCGTTTTCGGAGTCCAAATTCAGCATGGTGCGGCTTTTCAGCGGCGTGCAGTCGATGTCCGCCGCGCCGTACATACCGGTTTCCTCGTCAACGGTGAAAATCACCTCGAGCGGCGGGTGCGGAATATCCTTCGAGGCCAGCAGCGCCAGCCCCATCGCCACGGCGATGCCGTCGTCGCCGCCGAGGGTGGTTCCGTCGGCGGAGATTATCCCGTTTTCGAGCCTCAGGCGAAGGCCGTCCTTTTCAAAATCAATGTCGCAGTCCGCCGTTTTCTCGCACACCATGTCGAGATGCCCCTGAAGCATGACGGGCTGCGACCTTTCGTAGCCCTCGGAGCCGTTCTTGAAGATTATCACGTTGTTGGTGGGGTCTTGAATATAGCGGAGAGAATGTTCCTTGGCGAAGCTGACGCAGTAATCGCTTATGGCTTTTGTGTTGCCGGAGCCGTGCGGAATGGCGCAAAGCTCCTCGAAATATTTGAAAACCTCTTTTGGTTCAATGCCCGAAAGTACGGCCATTGTTCTCACTCCTTACTTACTTTTTTTGCGGTAGCGGCTCTTGCCGGCCTCCTCGATAAGTCCGCAGCCTGCGTCATAATCGAAGCTGACCTCATACAGCAAAATCTGATTTTTGTAGGGCCAATACCGTGCGGAATACGTCAGTATTCCGAGTGATCATTTCCTTGCCTGCAAAAAAATATCCACCCGCACGGTCCGAAGGAGTTTATGGTGGGCGAAAAATTTTTTCAGGCATAACAAAAAACGCAGGAAAGCCGTCGCCTTCCGTTATAAACCGTCGCGGGGTCGGCTTCCCACTATCTAAATTGCACGACATAATTGTACAACTTACAACTCTATTATACAGCGGTTTTTGTTGAAAGTCAACAAAAAAATCGGAAAATATAGAATATTTTGAATATTTTTCGCTCCCGTTTCCGTGCGAACATACAAAACCGCCTCAAACGGGCGGGACGGCAGCAAAAATGCCTCTTGCAAACGGCGGGATTTTATGGTAGAATATCAAATTAAAAGGATTAGGATTGTTTTTGAAGAGAGGCACAGGGAATGAAACGGAAAAGCATGGATATTCTCGGCGGAAGCATCGCCGACAAGCTGCTGATATTCGCGCTGCCGCTAGCGTTCACGGGTATGCTCCAGCAGCTTTTCAACGCCGCCGACGTGGCCGTGGTGGGCCGCTTTGTGGGCAAGGACGCGATGGCCGCCGTGGGCAGCAACGGCCCGGTCATCGGGCTGCTCGTCAACGGCTTTATGGGCCTCGCGCTGGGCGCGAACGTTGTTATATCGCGCTTCACCGGCCAACAGAACGACGAGGGCGTCAGCCGTTGCGTGCATACGTCGGTGCTGTTTTCGCTTTTGGGCGGCGTTGCGCTCACCCTAATCGGCGAGGCGTTCGCCCCGGCCATACTCCGCGCAACCTCCGTTCCCGCCGACGTGCTGCCGATGGCCACGGCCTACCTCCGCGTGTATCTGGTCGGCCTGCCGGTAATCTTCCTTTATAATTTCGAGTCCGCGATTTTCCGCAGCCAAGGCGATACGCGCACGCCGCTTTTGTGCCTTGTTGCGTCGGGGCTGATAAACGTCGCGCTGAACCTCGTTTTTGTCTGCGGGGCGGGCATGGCCGCCGAAGGCGTGGCCCTCGCCACGGTAATATCGAACCTCGCGAGCTCGGCGCTTTTGTTCGCCGCGCTATGCCGCAGGGATGACCGCGTGAGGATAGAGCCGCGCAAAATAAGAATACATAAGGACTCCCTTTCAAAGATTTTCGTCATCGGCCTGCCGGCGGGTTTGCAGAGCATGGTGTTCTCGCTTTCCAATATATGCGTGCAGTCGGCTGTCAACAGCCTCGGCACGGATGTTATGGCCGCAAGCTCCGCCGCGTTCAACATCGAGATACTGGCCTACTACCTCGTCAACTCGTTCGGGCAGGCCTGCACCACCTTCGTCGGGCAGAACTACGGCGCGGGCAATATCAAGCGCTGCCGCAGGGTTGTTCGGATAAGCCTTGCCTTGGACGTGGGTATAACGCTGGCCGTGTCGCTCGTGATACTGCCCTTCGGCCGCCCGCTGCTCTCGGTTTTCAACCGCGACGCGGCCATCGCGGCGATAGGCATGGTGCGGCTTAGGTTTATCCTCGCCGCCGAGGCCGTCAACGCCGTTATGGAGGTCATGTCCGGCGCGATGAGGGGCTACGGCAGCTCGCTTACGCCCGCGCTCATCACCTTTGCCGGCGTCTGCGGTATCCGCGTGGCGTGGGTGTATACGGTGTTCCGCGCCGCTCCTCGCTTCGACGCGCTTATGCTCGTTTACCCCGTTAGCTGGGTCGTCACCGCCGTCGCGCTCGTGGTTGCCTATGCCGTGTATATGCATAAAATGGCCGATAGAGAGCCGGTGAGGCTGTAAATGATAAAGCCCCTCGTTTGTCACCCGAAAGGTGACGGACGAGGGGCTTTTCGTATATACAAAATAATACTCATGCGGAGTTCTATGACTGATAGGTGTTTTGCGTTGCAACTCGCGCGCCGCGACTTCAAAAGAAAATCGGAACAAGCACAGCTTGCTCCGACATGGAGCCGATGACGGGACTCGAACCTGCGACCTGCTCATTACGAATGAGCTGCTCTACCAACTGAGCTACATCGGCATACAACGATAATATTATACCCGATATTTT
>CANRER010000032.1 GCA_947629615.1 uncultured Clostridia bacterium
CAGCATAAATGCCCGCACGTTACTATGATATTATTATATAGCTTTTTTACCAATTTGTAAATAGTAAAATTAAATTTGGTTAAAATGCATAAAAATAATGACGAAAATTCCGCATATTTACCAAAGAAAAATTTATGAAAATTTCAAAAAAACGCTTGACAAAGCTGCGGTTATCGTGTAAAATAAACAAGGTGTAAAGCTAAACGACTTTACAGGTGGTAAAAGCTATGGAAAAGGACTTTCATTTCAGCGTGCTTCTCGACATTTATTCCGGCTTGCTCACGGAAAAGCAGACCGAGGCGCTGGATTACTACTATAATGAAGATTATTCCCTCGCGGAAATATCCGAGCTGATGGACATAACGCGCCAAGGGGCGAGGGATTTCATCAAGCGGGGCGAGGCGCTGCTTATTTCCGTCGAGGGCAGGCTGCGCCTTGGCGAAAGGTTCGCCGCCCTCGACGAGATACGCCGCTGCGCCGACGAGATAAAGGGCATGGGAGGCGAGGCCGCCGCTCTCGCCGAAAGGATAACCGCTGCGGCGGACTAGGTTCAGAACGGAGAAAAATAATGGCATTTGAAGCTTTGGGCGAAAAGCTGCAGGAAACCTTCAAAAAGCTCAGAGGGCAGGGCGTTGTCACCGAAAAGGACATCAAAAACGCCATGCGCGAGGTTCGCATGGCCCTGCTCGAGGCGGACGTCAGCTTTAAGGTCGTTAAGGAATTTGAAAAGCGCGTTTTTGAAAAGGCCACCGGGGCCGAGGTTATGGAAAGCCTCACCCCCGGCCAGCAGATAATCAAGATAGTCCGCGACGAGCTTACGTGGCTGATGGGCGGCGCACAGGCCAAGCTTGCCGTGTCGCCGAAGCCGCCGACGGTCTATATGCTCGTCGGCCTTCAGGGCGCGGGCAAGACGACTATGGCCGCAAAGCTTGGCGGGCTGCTCAAAAAGCAGGGTAAAAAGGTAATGCTTGTCGGCTGTGACGTTTACCGCCCTGCCGCCATAAAGCAGCTGCAGGTCGTGGGCGAGCAGCAGGGGCTTAGGGTCTACGCCGATTTTGATACGAAGGACCCCGTGGCTATCGCCAAAACGGCGGTTTCCGGCTGCGACACAACGCTTTGCGACACTGTTATCATTGATACGGCCGGCCGCCTTCATGTGGACGAGGCCCTTATGGAGGAGCTGCGCCGCATAAAAACGGAGGTCGCCCCGACCGAGATACTGCTCGTTGTGGACGCCATGACCGGGCAGGACGCCGTGACCGTTGCCGGCGCGTTTGACGACAATCTCGGCATTGACGGCATAATAATGACCAAGCTTGACGGCGACGCCCGAGGCGGCGCGGCGTTGAGCGTCCGCGCGGCCACCGGCAAAAGCATAAAATACGTCGGCGTGGGCGAAAAGCTCGGCGATGTGGAGCCGTTCTACCCCGAGCGCATGGCCTCGCGTATTCTCGGCATGGGCGATATGCTCTCGCTCATCGACAAGGCGCAAGCCGCCATCGACGAGAAAAAGGCCGCCGAGCTTGAAAAAAAGCTTAAAAGCCAGCGTTTCGACCTAAACGATTATCTCGACCAGCTCGACCAGATGAGGAATATGGGGCCGCTCGAAAACATAATGGGTATGCTTCCGGGCGTCAACGCGAAGGCGCTTAAAAACGTCAAGGTGGACGAAAAGCAGCTTGACCGTATTCGCGCCATCATTACCTCGATGACAAAGGAGGAGCGCGAACGCCCCGAGATAATCAACTCCGGCCGCAAGCGGCGCATAGCCGCCGGCAGCGGCGTGCAGATACAGGACGTGAACGGCCTTTTGAGGCAGTTCGAGCAGATGCAGAAAATGCTGAAGATGTTTTCCGACCCGAAAAAGATGCGGAAAATGAAATTCCCGTTTTAGTTAATAACGAAAAGTTATTATATACATTATTATATGGAGGTAACAAATATGGCAGTAAAAATCAGACTCAGAAGAATGGGCGCGAAGAAGGCTCCCTTCTACCGCGTGGTTGTGGCCGATTCCCGCTATCCCCGCGACGGCCGCTTTATCGAGGAGATCGGCGTTTACGACCCGCTCCAGAACCCCTCTAAGTTTGAGGTTGACGGCGAAAAGGCCAGAATGTGGATAAAGAACGGCGCGCAGCCCACCGACACCGTTAAGAGCCTTTTGAAGAAGAACGGCATAATCGAGTAAAAAACTGTTTTTCTGAGAGGAAGGTACTTAATGAAACAGCTTCTTGAAACAATCGTTAAGCCCTTGGTGGACGAGCCCGGCGAGGTAACTGTGACGGAAACCGAAACCGACGACACTCTTTTGCTCGAGCTCCGCGTGGCCCACGGTGACATGGGCAAGGTAATCGGCAAGCAGGGCCGCATAGCCAAGGCTATCCGCACTCTTATGAAGGGCGCGGCGAAAAAGCTCGGCAACGAGAAAAAAATCGTTGTTGATATTCTTGACTGAGCGCGGGGGCCGGACCGGCCCCTTCGTCTTTTCGGAGGAGCGGAGGATATGATTTACGTTATTAAAATCGTCAACACTCACGGCCTCGGAGGCGAGGTTCGCGCCCTGCACTACACCGACGGCGCGCCCTTCTTTGACGCGGTGGATACCCTCTATACCGCCGGCGGAGCGAAAAGCTACAAGGTCGAGCGGTGGAGGCTGCACAAGGGGGCCGTGCTGCTCAAGCTCGCCGGCGTGGACGATATGACGGCCGCCGAGGCCCTTAAGGGCGTTGAGCTTTACGCGCGGGAGGAGGATTTGCCTCCGCTCCCCGAGGGACGGTACTACTACTTCCAGCTTACGGGCCTGAGAGCCGTGCTTGCGAGCGGCGAGGAGATAGGAACTGTCAGCGCGGTAACGGAGGGCGGCGGGGGAGATCTGCTTGAATTGACCCGCGCGGACGGCGGCGCGAAATGCCTTATCCCCAAGTGCGACGCCTTTGTGAAGGAGATTTCGCTCGAACGCGGGGAAATTGTTATCGAACCTATAGAAGGGCTGATCGACTGGCATGAATAAGCTTAAGTTTTCCGTTCTGACGCTGTTTCCGGATATGTTCGCTCCGCTGAAGGAGTCGATAATCGGCCGCGCCTCCGAAAAGGGGCTTGTCGAGGTGGACTGCGTAAATATACGCGATTTTTCCGCCGACAAGCGCCGCCGCGTGGACGATTATCCCTACGGCGCGGGCGGCGGCATGGTGATGCAGCCCCAACCGATTTACGACGCATACAAAAGCGTCGCCGGCGACGACAGGCCGCTTGTGATTTATCTTTCGCCTCAGGGGCGTGTGCTCAGCCAAAAGCTGGCCAGAGATCTCAGCCGCGAGGAGCATATTATTTTGCTCTGCGGCCACTACGAGGGCGTGGACGAGCGCGTGCTGGAGGAGATTGTGGACATGGAGGTGTCCATAGGCGATTATGTGCTGACGGGCGGCGAGCTGCCCGCGATGGTGCTGATCGACTGCGTGAGCCGTATGCGCGAGGGAGTGCTTGACAGCCGCGAAACCGCTGAAACCGAAAGCCACTACGACGGCCTTTTGGAGTACCCGCAGTACACGCGCCCGCCCGAATTTATGGGCCGCGCCGTGCCGCAGGTGCTTTTGGGCGGCAACCATAAGGAGATAGAAAAATGGCGGCGCGAGCAGTCGCTTCTTCGCACGCGCAAAAAGCGTCCCGACCTTTTGAAAAAGGCCGTTTTAAGCGACGAGGACAAAAAAATTCTTGAAAAGTTATAAAAAGCCCTTGACAAACAGGCTCCGTTGTGGTATTATAACACAGTGAGCTGCGGGAGTGACTCAGTGGTAGAGTGTCACCTTGCCAAGGTGAAAGTCGCGGGTTCGAATCCCGTCTTCCGCTCCATGTCGTCGCAAGCGTCGCTTCGCTTGCGACGACTTTTTTATAAAAAAGTCGTCGTTCGGCTCGCTCCGCTGCTCCTCCTCTTTCGCAAAAGGTCACGCCGCGCGAAGTCTATTCGGGCGGGTAAGCCGCCCTCATAACGCCTTCGCTTGCTACCAACCTTTTGCGATTTGCGCGCCTGCGGCGCGCTGAGAACACCCAAGGCTACAGCATTTTTACAAATTTCTGTAAGAGAATTTGCGCTTGGGCGTCGGAGCAAAGCCTGTCTTTGCTCCGACGCTTTTTTCTTGCGAAAAAGGCTGGCTGCGATGATTTCTTTCTTAATTAATAACTGAGGAAAAAACAATGAAAATTCTATCATTTATAAAGCGCGAGCCGGTGCTTTCGGCCTCGGCGGCGCTGGCCGCCGCGTCGATGGTTCTTGTCCCGCCGGACGCCGGATACGCGGACTATTTCAACCCTTCGGTGCTGGCAACGCTGTTCTGTCTAATGCTGGTAGTAGCCGGGCTGTCAAGCTCCGGCGTTTTCGGCGTTATGATGGAGGCGCTCGCCTCGCGGATAAAGCGCGAAAAAACCCTCGTCACCGCACTGTGCCTCATCTGCTTCTTCGTTTCCGCCCTGATAACCAACGACGTGGCCTTGATAACCTTTGTGCCGTTCACGCTGGCAATGCTGTGCGGGAGCGGCGAAAAAACCGTGATTTTCGCCGTGGTTATGGAAACGGTCGCCGCTAACCTCGGCAGCCTTATAACCCCCGTGGGTAATCCGCAGAACCTTTATCTTTACACGCATTTCGGCCTTTCCCCGGCGGAGTTTTTCGCCGTGACGCTGCCGCTCGGCGCGCTCAGCCTCGCTCTTACGCTGGGAACGCTGCTGCTGCCGTGGGGCGGCGAAGGCGAGGTGGAGCCTCGGTCGGCCCCGACGGGGCTGAACAGGCGCATGGCCGCCGTTTGCGGCGTTCTGTTCGCCGTTTGTATGCTGACGGTGCTGCGCCTGCTGCCGTGGCCGGTAATGCTCGTTGTGGTCTGCGCCGCGACTCTGCTGATGGATAAGAGGCTTTTTCTCGAAGCGGACTACATTCTGCTTTTGACCTTCGTCTGCTTCTTCATATTCGTGGGCAACGCCGCCCGCGTGGATTGGATATCCGAGGCCGTGTCGGGCGCGCTGGCCGGGCGCGAGGCGTTTGTGGGCGCGGCGCTGAGCCAAATCGTCAGCAACGTGCCGGCGGCGACGATGCTTTCGGCCTTTACGGATAACGCTCGCGGCCTTGTAATCGGAACCAACATCGGCGGCCTCGGCACGCTCATAGCCTCGATGGCCAGCCTTATATCCTACCGCCGCGTATGCTCGGCGGGCATAGCGCGGGGGAGGTACTTAAAAATTTTCACCCTCGTCAATTTCGCGCTTTTGGCTCTGCTCGGTGCGCTCGCGCACGCGCTTTTGTAAAAAGGCGGCGCGGAAGGCTATTGACATTTTGCGCCGTGTCGGGTATAATTTTTTTGAACACAGGCGGTAGGAGGACAACAAATGAAAAGAGCGACCTTTAAGTCATACGCGAAAATAAACCTCACCTTGGACGTAATCGGCCGCCGGCCCGACGGCTATCACGAGGTTGAAATGATAATGCAGACCACCTCGCTGTGCGACACCGTATCGGTGGAGCTGGACGAGGCGGGGGAGGGCATAACGGTCGAAACGAACCTGCCCTTTCTGCCCGTGGGGGAGGACAACCTCGCCTATCGGGCGGCGAAGCTTTTCTTTCAAGAAACGGGCCTCGGGGGCGGCGTTAGGATAAGCCTCGAAAAGCACATACCCGTGGGCGCGGGCCTCGCGGGCGGCAGCAGTAACTGCGCCGTGACGCTTAAAGCCCTCGACCGCCTGACGGGGGCGGGGCTGGGGATTGAACGCCTTTGCGAAATGGGCGCGACCCTCGGCGCGGACGTGCCGTACTGCCTTTTGGGCGGGGCGCGGCTGGCTCGCGGCATAGGCGAAAAGCTCTCGCCGCTTCCGCCGCTTATGCCCTGTCACATATTGCTTGTGAAGCCCGCCTTTTCAATCAGCACAAAGCAGGTGTACGAAAAAATCGACTCCCGCTCCGGCTTCCGCCGTCCCGATACCGAGGCAGTCATACGCGGACTTGAGCAGGGCGATATGGGCAAAATCGCGGCGGGCATGGCAAACGTACTTGAGGAGGTCAGCATAAGCGACTATCCCGTGCTGGCCGAGGTCAAGCAAAAGCTGACGTCGCTTGGCGCGGTCGTTTCGCAGATGAGCGGAAGCGGCCCGACGGTTTTCGGCATATTTACCGACCGCCGCAAGGCCGTGAACGCTAAAAACGAGCTTTGGGGCAAATACAAGACCGTATATCTTTGCAAGCCTGTATAATTTATCATTATGTGGTCAATACTACCCGAAAGAGAGTGAAAAGGGAGTGTTGACAGTGAAGAAAATAACAGTCGCCGCGCTTACGCTGCTTTGCGCCCTGATGTGCGCCGTCAGCTACGCCTCCGGCACGGGCGAACGCCTCAGCCGCGACGTGGTGCGGCTTCATATTATAGCCAACAGCAACGGCGAGCGCGACCAAGAGCTGAAGCTTAAGGTGCGTGACGCGGTACTGGCCGCGACAGACAGCAGCGTTACGAAGGAGAATATCCCCTCCATGCTTGACGTATACCGCGCCACAGCCGAACGGACGCTGCGCGAAAACGGCTGCGATATGCCCGTAAGCGTGGAGTACGGCCGTTTCAGCTTCCCCACAAAGAGCTACGAGGGGCTGACCTACCCGGCGGGGGAATATGACGCCGTCAGAATTGTCATCGGCGAGGGCAAGGGCGAAAACTGGTGGTGCGTGCTGTTTCCTCCGCTGTGCTACGTGCGCGGCAGCGTTGACAGCTCCGCCGCCGCCGAGCAGCTCAAAAAAATGCTCGCCCCCGCGGACTACGAGCTTCTGACCTCCGGCGCCGACGGCGCGCTGCCCGTGAGGGTGCGCTTTAAGATAGTAGAGTGGTACAACAAGATAAAGAATTGAGGAATCCCCATGCGAATGAGAACACGAAACAATCTCGAGGGGCGGCTCGCCGAATGCGCCGCCCTTTTTGCCGACCTTGAGGCTCCCCTGCCCGAGGGCCCGCTCCACATAGAGGTGGGCTGCGGCAAGGGCCGCTTTATAAACGAGTGCGCCCGCCTTTTCCCCGAGGTGAACTTCCTTGCGGTGGAAAGGGTGTCGAACGTTATTGTTCTCGCTATGGAAAAGGCGCGTGACGCGGGGCTTAAGAACCTCAAATTTGTACGCGGCGATTTTGCCGCCGTCGCGCCGCTGCTGCCCGACTCCCGCGCCGAGCGCATATACCTCAATTTCAGCGACCCTTGGCCCAAGAAGGACAACGCCAAGCGGAGGCTTACATACGGCTCGTTTTTGGAGCAGTACAAGCGCATACTCAAAAACGGCGGCGAGATATGGTTCAAAACGGATAACCGCCCGCTTTTCGATTTTTCCCTCGAAACCTTCGCCGAAAACGGCTTCGAGCTGCCGGACGTGACGTTCGACCTCCACGCCGAGCGGCCCGAGGGCAATATCATGACGGAATACGAGCAGCGTTTCGCGCAGATGGGAATACCCATCTGCCGCCTTGTGGCGACGGTGAAAAAATAGATTAAAAAAATATTACAAAAATTTTAAGAAAAGTATTGCATTAATGAAAAAACTGTGCTATAATCTATTCATAAGCAACAAAAACGCTTAAATAAGTTCGGAGAGGGGTATGCAAAATGCACAAAATAGTTAGGTCAGCGCTTTTTGTACTGATTTCCGCGCTGACCATGCTCGGTTTATCGTGCGCCGCATACGCGGCTGACGGCGCGGTGCTGTTCAACGGCCGCGAGCTCCGCTTCGACAATGAGCCTGTCGTTGTCGACGGCTCTACCCTCGTTGAGGTTCGCCCTCTCGCCAAGGCCTTTGGGGCTTCGGTAAAGTGGTCGAACAACACGCAGAGCGTCCGTCTGACGAAAAACAACGTCGGCGTGGTGCTTAAAATGGACTATGACATAATGACCAAGAGCAGTCTTAACAGCGACGAGGACGATTTCGAGCAGCTTTCGCTCGCCGTGGCTCCACGGCTCATTGACGACGTGGCCTACGTTCCCGTCCGCGATATTGCCGACGCCTTCGGCGCGGGCGTGGACTGGGACGACGAAACCGGCGACATACTTATCTCCACAGGCGGGTACAGCTACTCCGACAAGGCCGTCAAGGCCCGTGCGAACGATTACAAGGACGGCTCCGGCCACACCTTCTTTTTCCAGAACCAGTCCGACTGGGCTTTCCCGGATTACGGCAGCGGCTATTGCTGGACCTGCAGCTACGCCATGCTCATATCCGACGTTACCGGCGAGGTCGTTACTCCTAACGACGTGGCCGAGGTGAACGAGGAAAAAGGCGGCAGCGGCTCGTACTGCTACCATTGGGACATAGCCGATGAATTTGGCGTGGACTTCGTTCCCGCTCTCAGCGAGGACAGCCCCTATTACGGCGGGCGCGACAGTAACTCCGGCGGAACGCTTATCAACAACGAAACCGGCGATGAGGACGTTGCCGTCGAGGCCATAAAAGAGGCTCTCGACCTTCACCCCGAGGGAGTTATGGTGCGCTACGCGGACTATCCCCACACTATGGTGGCCGTCGGTTATGACGGCGACGATATATACTTCAACGAGCCGATGCGTCTTGGCAGCGAGTATATGGACAGCAGCACCAAGGAAAACGTCACCTTTGACGAAACCTGCGTCGGTAGGAGAGGCATCAGTATTGCCGACATAACCTTTATCCAAGCGCTTGACTGAGCATAAACAAATTAACGAAAACAGTAAAAAGGCCCGCATGGCGGGCCTTTTTGTTTGTCAAAAATAAGTATGGACAAAGCCGCAAAAATGTGATATTATAAATAAAAAGGACGGTGAGCGAATGGAGCAATACTATCTTGACGCGCTGTATCTTGTCGGCTGCGCCATACAGAATAAAAAAGCCGTATTAAGGCCGGATATGGACGTTGGTCGGGTTGTGCACGAGTGCCACGGCCAGTCGTGCGAGCTTTTGGCTCTCTCCGCCATTGCTGCCGCTGAAAACAACGACATGGTAGAAAATCTGCCCGATATGCAGACCTATCTTGTCAAAAGGCGCGTGAAGGAAACCGTGCGCTCGCTTAATGTGAACAAGCTGCTTGTCGCGCTTGAGGCCGCCGGATATAAGCCGGTAGTCATAAAGGGCGCAGTTTTGGCCGATCTCTACCCCGACCCCATGCTCCGCGAATCCGTCGATACCGACCTTTTTTTTGAAAACGAGGCGGACTGCGGCCGCGCCGTGAGCTTCCTGCTCGCGCACGGGGCGGCCGTCAAGGAGCTTAACGCCGCCGGCAAGCATAGCTCTGTCGAATATCCGGGCGTAGGAACCGTTGAGCTTCACCGCAGGCTTTACGACGATATTGGAAACGAGCAAATGATATGCCGCCCCCTCGAGCGCGTTTCGCTGCGCGGCGGTCGGTCAGTGTTAACTCTTGGCAAAACGGACACGCTGAAATTCGTATTTTGCCATATGCTCCACCATTTCCTCTTTAGCCGCTGTGACCTCAAGCAAATATGCGATATACTTCTGTATATGCGAAAATACCGGGCTGAAATCGACGCCGTCGAGCTGCGGCGGTTTTTGGAAAATATAGGCTATTGGCGCGCCTTTGCGACGGTTGTCGGCGCGGGGATTGAATATTTGGGCTTTGAAAGCGGCGAGCTTCTTCCAGTCGAATACTCGCCCGAAACCGTCGAGCTTTTCCTCGCGGACTGCTTCAACGGCTGCACCAAGGGCGTGTGGGGAGAAAAGGCCCAACCGAGGGGAACGGGGATTTTTTCCGTACGCTTCAACGGTCGGCGCGGCGGCGTCATAAAGTACGCGTTCGGTCGGCTTTTCCCGGAGCGGCGTCTTCTTGAGCGGCTTTACCCGTATTGTGAAAAAAATCCCCTGCTTCTGCCGGCGGCGTGGGCGAATAATGCGTATGACCTTGCGAAGGGCGTAATTTCAAGCCGCGGGAAGTATGATGAGCGCGAGCTGCTGCTGAAAAAAATGGGTATAGTTTAGCTCCGCGGGTCGGGATTTTTGCGCCGCACAAAAAAATACAAAAATTTTTCAAAAATTTCGCATTTCCTCTTGACATTCCGATAAAAATGTGGTATTGTAAAGTGGTACAGTTGAGTGGGTTGATATACAATATGTAGATGGGCGCGGCAAAAAAACGCCTAATTAAAGGAAACAGCCTATGAAACTTAACAGAATTTACACCATTTCAGATTTTTTTCTGGAAATCAATGGCGACTGCCCGGGAAAAACCCTTGAAAGGCTGAGTAAGTACGAGGTAAAGGGTGATTTTGCCGGGCCTAAAGACGTTTTGCGGGTGAGCTGCCGCGTGGAGGAGAATATCCCGGCGCGTGAGCTTAATCCTCTCTACGGCAAACGGCACATTATCGAGGAATTTGGCTGTTTTGACGGAAAGTGCCTTTCGCAGGACAGGGCCGGCGAGTTATCGCTCGCCACGCTGACCTACGACAACGACTTTCATAGCGTGTGCTGTGCGCTGACCGACGTTGAGGCGCGTGGCGGCAACAGCCTTGACAGCCGTATGATGGTTGCCGTTGGCGAGGGCGTACTCAACTGCCTGCCGGCTTTCGGAGGGATAACCTTCCACTCCTCGGCAATCGCGTTTGACGGCTGTGCGCTGTTGTTCGCCGCGCCGTCGGGAACCGGCAAGTCAACTCAGGCCCGCCTGTGGCGGGAAAACTACCCCGATAGGGCGGTATGCATAAATGACGATACGCCTATAATAATGAAGAAAGACGGCGTGTATCATGCTTACGGTTCGCCGTGGGCCGGAACTTCGGGCGAAAATAATAACATTTCCGCGCCGGTGAAGGCTGTCGTTTATGTGGAGCGGGGAACGGAAAACGCCGTTCGGCCTCTTGTCGGGCAGGAAAAAATCGTGCGGGGGCTGCGTTCGGTCAGGGCTCAGCATTTCCCGACGCAAACACAGCGACAGGTGAAGATATTGCTTGACTTTCTCTCCGCCGTTCCTGTGTACGAGCTCCGCTGTGATATTTCTCGCGGGGCCGTTGAAGCGGTTAAATCTCTGCTGTTCTGATTTTAAGCGGAGCGGCAAGATTTATATAAAACAAATTGGATTCAATGTTTATCGGAAAGGGGTGACAATGATGAAGATTGAACAGAAAAAGATTTATAGCAAGCTTCGTGCCGCCATTGTCGATTTGACGGAGGTTCTTGACGAAACCGTTTCGTTCGGGGCTTATGTGGCCGCGGGAGCTAACGGCGGAAGCGTGCGTATGAACGGCGGGGCGCGTCTCTCGAATTTCCACGCGACGGAACCTTCGTTCGATGCGCCGGATGTAGCGGCCTATAATAATGCAATAGCCGCGCGCGCCGGCGAAACTTATGACCCTAACCGCTTTACAGAAGTAAGAGTTTCCTAAACGCGCTGACAGGAGAATCCCTAATGAAAAAAATTCTCAGACCAGCTGCGCTTCTCGGCCTTATCGTTGGCGCCCTGATGATGATGGGCTTCACCGATTTGCCGGAGGATCACTGGGCTTACGGCGCGGTGCGGACGCTCGTTGACGAGGGGACGGTTTCCGGTATGCCGGATGGAGGCTTCCACCCGGACGACCCGGTCACGAGGGCGCAGTTTGTAAAGATGTTGGGCTATCGGCTTGCCGAACCCAGAAACGACTACATAGTCGATCTTCGCAGGCTTCATTGGGCCTATGATTATCTGCTCCATTCGCCGCTTCGGCTGGCGGAGGGGCGGAAGCTCCTGCCCGACGCGTTGATGACAAGGGAGCAGGCGGCGGTTTATATGTATGACTGCTACGCCGGGGGCGAAAGCTCCTATGCTCCGTCGTTTGTTACGGCGGGTTCGGACTATCCGACGGAGGTCGGGTGGGCTTATGAGCATGGCATAATGACTGGCGACGACGGGGTTGACCTTCGCCTTGACGCGGGGCTTACCCGAGCCGAGGCCGCCGCGCTGATAGTTAAATCGCGCGGGCGTTCGGTCGAGCCTACGGATTTTGCCGATAATATTGCCGAAGAAAAGCTTGAACGCGTGTTTAACGGAAGCGACCTTTTCGACGTTCCCTATGACGGCGATGCGGTTTTGACAAACGGCCAAATCGCGCGGGCGGCCTGCCGCCTGAAGCTTGACCGTATCAACGCGCTGTGGTATGACGAAAACGCCGATTTTGAACATCGGTATGCAAATGACCTTAAAACGATGGAATTTGTTCTCGGCCCGGGCAGAATATCGGCAAGCTTTGCCGACGCTCCCGCCGCTGCGGAGGACGCCGTAGCAATGCTTAGCTACGGTGTGGCGCATAAGATACACGTACCCGTGCCTTACGGCGGAAGGGAAAATAATTTCCTTGACGCCGCGCCCGTGGACGCCGCTCTTGTTCCCGCGCTTACCTTCGCTTGGAAGAACGGCATCCGCCCCTGCGGGGGAGGAAAGCTTAACGGCGGCGAAGCGGTAACTCATCGGTATGTCGCGTCCTTCCTGCTCCAGTGCGATATTTTGTGGGGGCTTCAAACCTCGGTCACGGTC
>CANRER010000033.1 GCA_947629615.1 uncultured Clostridia bacterium
ACGGGAGAACGCGGACGCCCGTCAAAATGCGATAACCGCAGTGTAATGAATGGAATACTGTGGATTGCCAGAGGAGGAGCGCCGAGTCGGCGCTCCCTACTTAGCGTACCGCAGGGTGTGTGTCCCCGTTCGGCTCACAATGGGTCGTTTCATTGAACGCGAGAAAACCGCTTTTCTGTGTTTGGATGGCATTTTATCGGTACCGGCTTAGTTAAATATCCGATATTATTCCGTCTGTCGTAGCATTTACGCCAAGTTCCTTGAATTTTTTCATCGAGGCTGACACAGATACCATTTTCTACTTGAACAACATATGTACTATCTCCCAAAAACAATGATACAAAAGCCTCTAAATTCTCGCCCGTATCTTCGTCTGTAAGTTTTTTCGCTATCTCTGAATATTAGCCTCAAGACTTTCTGCATTTAATTGCGTAGCATTCTCTATTAATAGTTGTTCTTCTGATTCTGAATAATCCGTTTCCACATAGTATTCGATACGGTCGAGAAGTATCTGACCTCCATTTTTCGTAAAAAGGAATTTCATTACTCTGTATTTATTGTTTTCGCAAAAATAGAATAAGTTAATGCATTCAATATCGCCACTGTCTACACCCATCCAATAGTCGCTTTGAACAAGGGAATATAACGGATTTTCTATCTTCTGTTCAGCGGCTGCTATAACGCTCTCCCATACTGTATTCTCATTATTTATTTCGCGATTGATAATAGTAACTTTATCGGGCGTACCCGGTGCTTTTTTACCGTAAGCACAACAACATTATTACCCCTATCAAAACGGAAAGAAAAACCAATCTATACACGGTATATTTGAGTTTTTTCGTCATTGGCTTACACTCCTATTATATTTTTTAATGCCTCGTAATAACTATACGCTGCGTCGCCATATTTTTTCGCTGTATCTCCGGGCATATCTGCTGAACACTGAAGCGTTTACTGCGCCTGTCAAGCTGTTGTTTTCAGTATAGAACGCAAGCAAAAAAGGCTTCCCTCGGGAAGCCTTTTCGTTTTTACCGCTGCAGCAATCTATTCGGCGGAATTTTCGCCGTACGCAAGCTCGGGCCAGCCGAGGGCGAAGCCCATATACTCGTTAATCAGGCCGTTGCCGCTATAGTTATTCACATAAACCTCGCGCTGATTTTCGTAAAGCTTAACGGCGTGGGGGCCGTCGGGAAGCTCAAGCTCAAGCACGCCGTCGGTCACGCTGCCGACGACCTTTTCGCTCCCGTCAACGATGGCGGTGAGGGAGGCGGGCAGGTTTTCGCCTGTCACGGAAATATGCGCGGAGTACGTTCTTTCTGGGTCATGCGCCGCCGTCTTGATACGGCCCTCCGATATGGGAATATCAAGCGGCTTTGCTCCGTTTTCGGTAAGCTCGTTCACATAGGCGAGAACGGCCTCGGTAAGGCCGCCGCCCTCGGCTATGTCGGGGCAGTCCTTGAACATTCCGTCGCTGCCCATAACGTAATCGTTGGAAACAAGGACGAGCTTCGTTTCCGCGTCGTCACGGCCGAGAGGCTTGTCGCTGCCTTCAAGATAAACGGCGCTCACCTTCGAGCCTGTTTCGGCGTTGGGGTCGAACGTGAGGCTCATGCCGCCAAGCTGCGGGAACGAGCCGGAGTAGTTGGCGTTTTTGGGCTCAAGGAAGCCTGTTTCGGCGGTTTGCTTTACTATAGACGAAACAAAGCTTTCAAGGCCCGTGTAAAGCGCGGCCGGAGTTATTTCTTTGGTCATTACGGCGTTGGCGTAGGGCAGGCAGTTGATAAAGCTGCCGACGGTCATCTCGCCGTTAGGCACCGACGTGCGGAAGCCGCCGCCGTTTTCGATGGCCACAATGGGCAGGCCGCGCTTATCCTTGGGCAGAATGTCCTCGGCCTCGGCTATCATCGCGTCGCAAATCAAATCGCCGAGGTTGGTTTCGCCCGCGCGGGCCACGGGTATGCCGTTCAGCGTGCCGCCCCAAAGCGTGGCGGCGTTCGTGCCGATGGGCTGCTTCAGTGTTTCCTCAAGCTCGCCGTTGACGCCGTCTATAACGGCGGCGACGGCAGGGTCGGGAGCCACGTTCTCGAAGAACGCGCGGCTCAGCATGGTTTCGTCAATGCTTACGGAACCGTCGTCGGCGACGGTTATTTCCATGCGGCCCACGTTGGCGCCGCCCGTGCCGGTTTGCGCGATGGTTATGCCCTCGACGGCCTCGTTCACCACCGTGTGGCTGTGGCCGTCGATAATCGCGTCAAGCCCTGTGCCCTTCATTTCCTTGGCGAGGGCCTCGCTTGTGTAGGAGCCTTCCTCCTCAAGCACGCCCATGTGCGTGAGGGCGACGGTCACGTCGGCCCCCTTGCTCTCGAGCTCGGCCACCTGAGCCTTGGCCGTTTCAACCTCGTCCCCGAAGGTCACGCCGACGAGGTTTTCGGGCTTGGTCGAGGTGAGCGTGCCTGCCGTCGTAAGGGCGAAAAAGCCCACCTTAACGCCGTTTTTCTCGATAATAACGTTGTCGCCGTCCTCGCCACAGATAAGGCCGCCGTCGAGGTACGTGTTCGCGGAAAGCATCGGGAACTCGGCCATGTCAATCAGGGCCTTCAGCCGCTCCGTGCCGTAGTCAAATTCGTGGTTGCCCAAGGCCATAACGTCGTAGCCCGCGGCGTTCATTATCTTTATCACGTCCTCGCCCTTGGACTGCGAGGCCAGCGCGACGCCCTGCACGGCGTCGCCGCCGTCGGCGAGGATTGCGTCCTCTAGGCCCTTCAGCGCGGCCACGCGGTCGCTGCCGATAACCGAGCCGGAGCCGACAAGGCTGCCGTGCATATCGTTGGTGTGCAAAATTACGACGGAGCGGCCGTCTCCGTCGCCGAGCGCGTAGGTCTTAGCCTCGCCCCCGACGGGCTCAAGCTCGGCCGTCCATGCAAAAACCTTGGCCCTTGCTGCCCCGTCCGAGGCGTAAAGGTCAACGAGCGTATCAAGCTCGCCCTCGGTCAGCGCGCCGTTTATGCGCCTCACGCCCGTGAGCCTGCCCTCGGCGTCGTAATACACGGCCGCCATGAACGCCGCCTCCGCCGGCTTTTCGCCGTCCGCCGCGAAGGACGGCAGAGCCGCCGCCCCCGCCGCCGTGAAGGCGGCCGTCGCCAGCGCGAGTATGCGCTTAAAAATTCTGTTCATGTCTATCTCTCCCTTATAAAATAGTCCTTATTTAACCTCGACCGCGTGCGTCAGATTGTGCAGCCATGTTGTATGGTTCGCCCGCAGTGTGGAAAGGTCGTTCAGTATAACGCCCCTCGGGTATATAATGCCCTCGTCCGGGGCCTCGGGGTCAACAAGGCCGCTGACGTCGTTCACGGAGTAGTAATACCCGCCCTCGCTGCCGATATACACCACTTCGTGGCCGGGGAAAATGAGTATCGTTCCCGCCGGCGCGCCGTCCAGATAGGCGGCCTTTTCCTCGTCCGTCATCGCGGACATATCCGTCACGCCTGTGGGAACCTTGCCCTGCCACGTGGTGTTGCGCGGCAGCTCAATGCCGAAACAGCGGTATATCTCCCTCGCGAACGAGGAGCAGTCGTTCGAGCTCATCATTCCGCCCCAGCCGTAGCGGTTGCCCAGCTCCTTCATCGCCTGCGTTATCACGTTCGCCTGCGTGTAGGGAAGATAGCCCACGCATACGTCGCGGTTGGCCGGAATGAGGGCGAGCTTCGGGCTGTATTTGCCGTCGGCGTCCCTCGCGGGCATTTTCACAACGTAATTGTTCCACGGCAGGCGGTTTTCCACATAGCCCGGCCACTCCTCCACAAGCTCGAGAACGGTGCTCATCGGGAGCATTTTTTCGTTCAGGTCGGGATCGGCGCTGGGCTCAAGATACACTCTTTCGCCCGTGACGAGAAGCGCTCTTTCGGGGTGAGTAATCTGTTCCCATTGCTCCTTGCTTTCGCATACGGCTATGTCCTCCGTCGCCACCCAGCCCGAGCAGCATTGGCTCTTCACAAGGGTAAAGCGGCCGTCGCCGGTTGTTATGTATGCGGCGAGAGGCTCGTTCACATAAATCGGGGCCGAAACAAGGTCGTCCCACTCCATGTCAGTTGGGCTGTCGGAGAGAAAATCCGCGTAGGGATAAGCCTTCATGACGGTTCGGTTCACGCCCACGGCGTACCTAAGCTCCATACTGTCGCTGACGTCGGCGTTTCTGATGTTCTCCCTGATAGCCTCATAATATTCCTCGCTTACAGGCTCGCCGTGGAGGTAAAGCCCCACCGGCGAGGCGAAGTCCGCCGCGGCCGCCACGAGCTGTGTGCCGTTGTATACCTCGGGCAGGGCCGCGAGGTCAAAGGTGTTCGTGGCGGGAGTTTCGAGAATGGCGCGGTTATAGGCCTCAATCTCGTCCGGCGTCATGATAATCTCGTCCGCCGCCGCGATTTTCGATATCCAGAACTCCGGCTTGCACATCGCGTCCGTCACGTGCGGAGCCTTAAAGGTTCCGTCGCCGCCAGCGTCGCGCAGATATTCGGCCTCAATCGGCTCGCCCTCGGGCGAAAGGCCGTCGTCCCACCTGTAAAGCACGCCGGAGGAGCCCTTTTCGTGGGCGCCCTCGCTCACAAGCTCCCTAAGACTGTCCTCGGGAAGCAGGGGATCTGCGGCTTCCGCGCCGACAAGGCTTCCGTCCCCGGCGTAGTACGCGCACACGTAAAACGGCCCGCGCTCCGCGGCTTGCGCCGCCGCCGGGCAGACCGTCAAAGCGGCCGCCGCGAGGGCGGCTGTAAGTCGATATAGCTTCATGGCTTTCTCCTCCTTGTCAAATAGCCGCCGGCGGGAGAGCGGCCCCGCGCCCCCTTGAAAATCGCCCTCGGCTGTGGTATAATAGCGATAGGGTTCGGCCTTTAAATGCTTCAAATGTATTATAACGCTTTTTCGGCGCAATGTCAATAAAAAATACATAGACGGATACTAAAAGAAAGGATTGATTTTTCATGTTCAGCCTCACAAACGAATGGGATAAAACCTTCTCGTAAAGCGAACGGGTGAACCACTCCAAGGTCAGCTTCCGCAACCGCTGCGGCATAATGCTGGCGGCCGATTTTTACGAGCCGAAGGAGGCCTCCGGCCCCTTGCCGCGCTCGCGGTGTGCGGGCCGTTTGGCGCGGTTAGGCAATAGGGAGCCGAACCCCGGGTTGGCAGTATCAACATGCGGAATATCAGCGGCTTCTGAAGGAGCACAATATCATACAAAGTATGTCGAGGAAAGGAAATTGTATGGACAATGGCGCGATGGAAAACTTCTTCGGCAGATTGAAGGTCGAGATGTTTTATGGCGAGAAATTTGAAAGTGTTAACGCTTTCATTACCGAATTAAAGCATTATATCGACTATTACAATAATGAACGAATTTCAGTTAAACTAAAAGGAATGAGCCCGGTACAATACCGAACTCATTCACAGATAATTTAAGTTTAATTTTTGTCTAAACTTTGGGGTTCACTTCATTTCGGCGGATTTTTTGCGGCAAACAAACTATTGTTAAATAGCTTAATCAGCTCGATTTTATTTCTTGAAAAGATCCTTTATTTTATCGACAATGCCGCCCTCGGCTTCGGCCTTTTCGATAAGTTCCTCGGCTTCGTCCTTGATTTTGTCAACGACTTCGCTGTTAGCGATTTTCTCCTTGATTTTATCAAGGTAATCGCCCTCGCCGACGGTTTCCTTAAGGTGGTCGATAAGCGCGCTGACTTGCTCGTCGGGCAGGTCTACTCCGAAGGTTTGCTCGATGGTGTGAATGGGATACTTCTTGAGCTGCTCCTTGGCGGCCTCGTCCTTAGCCAGCTTTTCAACGGCTTCCTTGATTTTGTTGATATCCATTTCTGTTCCTCCTTTTTTATTCTATAACTAAATTATACTATTAAGTCGCATACTTTGTCAATAAAAAAATGTAAAAATTTGCGGCGCACGAAAAGTGCACCGCATTATCATGATTTTGAATATCAGTCGCCGAAGCATACGCCAAGCGCGCGGGCCATCTGCACGAGCTCGCCGTTAGGATCGACGTTTTTGGTCTTTTGGCCGATAACGTCCTCCAGCGAGGCGTAGCCGATTTCATCGCCGTGAAGGGCGACGATGTTGCCGAATTTGCCCTGCATAGCAAGCTCCACCGCGGCGTAGCCGTAGCGGGACGAAAGCACGCGGTCATGGCCGGTGGTGGTGCCGCCGCGCTGAACGTGGCCAAGCACCGTGGCGCGGGCCTCGTTGCCGCAAAGCTCCTCGAGCTGGTCGGCAACGACCTGAGAAACGCCGCCCAGACGAATGGGGTCGGGGCTGTCCTCGCGAACCTTGAGCACAACGGCCTCGCCGTCCTTGGGCTTCGCGCCCTCGGCGCAGGCCACGATGGCAAAGTCCTTGCCCTTGGCAAAGTCGCTCTTTATCTTTTCGGCAACTTTGTTGATGTCGTAGGGTATTTCTGGAATGAGAATTACGTCCGCCGCGCCGGCGATGCCGCCGTGGAGCGTGAGCCAGCCGGCCCCGCGGCCCATTATCTCAACCACCATTATCCTGCCGTGGCTCTTGGCCGTAGTGCGGATACGGTCGAAGGATTCGGTGGCAACGGTGATGGCGGTGTCGAAGCCGAAGGTGTAGTCCGTTTCGGCAAGGTCGTTGTCGATAGTCTTGGGTATGCCGATAACCTTCACGCCCTTGCGCGAAAAGTCGCGCCCGCTGGTGAGGGTGCCGTCGCCGCCGAGAATGAACAGCGCGTCGATACCGGCGTCCTTAAGGTTCTGAACGGCCACGTCGCTCACGTCGTGGTAAACGATTTTGCCGTTCCCATCGCGGACGATATTGTCGTTTTCGTCACGGACGGGGTATATGAAAAGATTATCCTTGTTGGAGCTTTTAAGAATGGTGCCGCCCTCGGGAAGAATTTCCTGAACGCTGTCGAGTGTGAGGTTGACAAAATCCTTGTGGTAAAGACCGTGATAGCCCCTGCGTATGCCGACAACCTCCAGCCCGTACTTGCAGATAGCCGTTTTTGTAACGGCGCGGATAACCGCGTTAAGGCCGGGGCAGTCGCCGCCGCCGGTGAGGATAGCAATTTTTTTGATGTCGCTCATTGGTTGTTCCTCCTGAATTTAATGAAAATCACTCACTATGTATATTACAATAAATATTGGTTTTTTGCAAGCCTTTTTTGTAATTTTTTTCATTTTAATCATAATTGACAAAAAAAGTGTGAAGTTTGTGTTGATTTTTCCATAAAAATGATATATAATATCTTTGATACTCATGACGCCTTCGGGGCAACGGCGCCCCGCTTGAAAGGATTGATACAAGTGGATGTAAAATATTCCAACTTCATCGACGACATTATCGCCGACGACCTCGCCTCCGGCCGCGAAACCCATGTGCATACGCGCTTCCCGCCCGAGCCTAACGGTTATCTGCACATCGGCAGCGCCAAGGCTATATGGATAAATTTCATGGCCGCGAAAAAGCACGGCGGCCTTTTTAACCTGCGCTATGACGACACCAACCCCGTCAAGGAGGACGACGAGTTCGTCAAGGCCATCGAGGCCGACCTCCACTGGCTGGGGGCCGACCCGAACGGCGGCATATTCTATGGCAGCGACTATTTCGACAAGTGCTATGAATTCGCCGAAAAGCTCATCCGCGACGGCAAAGCCTACGTCTGCGACCTTTCGCAGGAGGAAATGGCCGTGAACCGCGGCACTCTCACCGAGCCCGGCAAGGAAAGCCCGTGGCGGGGCCGCTCCGTCGAGGAAAATCTCGACCTGTTCCGCCGCATGAAAAACGGCGAGTTCCCCGAGGGCAGCCATACCCTCCGCGCCAAGATAGACATGGCATCGCCCAACATGAATATGCGCGACCCTGTGCTTTATCGCATACTTTACGCCCACCACCACCGTCAGGGCGATAAGTGGTGCATATACCCGATGTACGACTTCGCGCACCCCATTCAGGACGCGCTCGAGGGTATAACCCACTCGCTTTGCTCGATAGAGTTCGAGAACCACCGTCCGCTGTATAACTGGGTAATCGAGAACGTCGGCTTTGAGCACGACCCTCATCAGTGGGAGTTCGCCCGCCTCAACATGACGTATACCGTCATGAGCAAACGGTATCTGCGCAAGCTGGTGGAAATGGGCTATGTAGACGGCTGGGACGACCCCCGTATGCCCACGCTTCAGGGCCTGCGCCGCAGGGGCTATACGCCGACGGCTATTTTCGACTTCATCGAACGCAGCGGCGTGGCGAAGGCCAACTCCATGTCGGACATTCGCCTGCTTGAATACTGTATCTGCGAGGAGCTGAACAACACGGCCCTGCGCCGCGTCGCGGTCATTGAGCCGCTTAAAGTTACCGTCACAAACTATCCCGAGGGCAAAACGGAATATTTTGAGCTGCCGAATCACCCGCTCAAGCCCGAGCTTGGCGTTCGCGCCCTGCCGTTCACGCGCGATTTGTGGATAGAGCGCAGCGACTTTATGGAGAACCCGATTCCCGGCTTCAAGCGGCTGCGCCCCGGCGGAGAGGTGCGCCTGATGGGTTCGTATATCATGCGCTGCGACGAGGTTATCCACGCGGAGGACGGCTCGGTCAGCGAGCTCAGGTGCAGCGTGGATATTGAAACTGGCTGCAATAAGCCCGCCGACGGGCGGAAGGTCAAGGGCAATATCCATTGGCTTAGCGCCGCGTACTGCGGCGAGGCCGAGGTTCGCTACTACGACAATATCTTTAATAAGGAAAACGTCGCGACCCTTCTCGAGGACGATAACTTTGACGAGTTTATCAACCCCGAGTCCCTGAAGGTTTACCCCGGCGCCAAGCTGGAGCCGGCTCTCGCGGAGGACAGCTCCGGCGCGGCCTTCCAGTTTGTCCGCATGGGCTATTTTGTCCGCGACAGCAAGAACCCCGCCGCGTTTAACCGCACTGCCCCGCTAAAGAGTAGCTTTAAGCCTGAATAAACGTTTGAATTAATGTGAAAAATCCGCTCAACCGAGCGGATTTTCGTTATTTTATCATGTCCAAAAAATACTTATGCACGGCGCGGCTTTCGTCCACCTCGGGGTGGAAGGCTATACCCAGCACGCTGCCCTTGCGGGCGGCCACGATATTGCCGCCGACCTCGGCCAGAACCTCGGCCCCGTCGCGCACGCTTTCAATAAAGGGGGCGCGGATAAAGGTCATAGGTATCCTGCCCAGACCCGCGAACTCCTCCTCGGCGTAAAAGCTGCCGAGCTGACGGCCATAGGCGTTGCGCCGCACGGTGGCGGGCAGGGCCGCGAAGTACACATTGTCGTCGTTGGAAAGCTTGTCGGCAAGGAGGATAAGCCCGGCGCAGGTGCCGAACACCGGCAGCCCGGACTCGATTTTCCGCTTGAGCGGCTCGAACAGACCCAGCTCACGCAGCAGCTTGCCCTGCACGGTGCTTTCCCCGCCGGGGAGGACAAGGCCGTCGAAGGGGCGGTCAAGGTCGCTTAACTGCCGTATCTCGAAGCAGTCCGCGCCCAGCGAGCGGAGAGCGTCCTCGTGTTCGGCAAAGTCGCCCTGAACCGCCAGAACAGCGATAGTCATTATTACTTGCCCCTTTCGGCCATGAGCAGCTCAATTTCCTGCTCGTTTATGCCGACCATCGCCTCGCCAAGATTTTCGCTCAGCTCGGCGATAAGCTTGGCGTCGGTGTAGTTGGTGACGGCCTTCACGATGGCGGCGGCGCGCTTGGCGGGGTTGCCGCTCTTGAATATGCCGCTGCCGACGAAAACGCCCTCGGCGCCAAGCTGCATCATAAGAGCCGCGTCGGCGGGAGTGGCCACGCCGCCGGCCGCGAAGTTGACGACGGGCAGCTTGCCGTTTTCGTGAACGTAAAGAACCAGCTCGTAGGGAACCTGAAGCAGCTTTGCCGCGTCAAAAAGCTCGTCCTCGCGCATGGAAACGAGGCGGCGGATTTCGCTTTGCATCATTCTCATGTGGCGCACGGCCTGAACGACGTCGCCGGTGCCGGGCTCGCCCTTCGTCCTTATCATGGCCGCGCCCTCGGTTATGCGGCGCAGAGCCTCGCCAAGGTCCTTCGCGCCGCACACAAAGGGCACGTTGAACTTGGTTTTGTCGATGTGGTACTTGTCGTCGGCGGGGGAGAGGACCTCCGACTCGTCGATGTAGTCGATTTCGATTGCTTCAAGAAGCTGCGCCTCCACAAAGTGACCAATGCGGCACTTCGCCATTACGGGAATGGACACGGCGGCCTGTATGCCCTTTATCATGGCGGGGTCGCTCATGCGGGAAACGCCGCCGGCGGCGCGGATATCGGCGGGGATGCGCTCCAACGCCATAACGGCGCAGGCGCCGGCCTCCTGCGCGATACGCGCCTGCTCGGGGGTGGTGACGTCCATGATAACGCCGCCCTTAAGCATTTGGGCCAGATTTTTGTTCAGTTCGTAACGTTTTTCCATTTGGGTATCAATCCCTTCAATAGCATTAGAGTTATTATAGCACCGTTTTCCCGCCTTGTCAACCGTAGTTTTTGTGGTGGATTTACACGAATTTTATTGTTTTTCGCACCGATTTTTTTACGGAAAACCGGGATAAATTATGTAAACCGCGGTTTACATAAGCTAAAATATACACCCGAGTTTTCCACAGCCCGAAAAGGGCGTTTTTGTGTTATCCACAGAGATTTTCAACAGTTTCAACAGGTTTACGCCGATTTTTCCGCCGTATGTGTGGAAAGCCGCGAAGGGCTTGAACAAGCCCTTCATGGTAGTTTACATAATTCACTGGAAAAGGGTGGATATTGTTTTCAACAGGACGGAAAAGGGTAAAATAAAAATAAAAGTAGGGAAATTTTGCGCCCGAGCGGGGGCGATTTTCAAAAAAATGAATTCGGCTCTTGATTTATTTGGCGGATATAGTATAATATAAGTATGTATGTTGCACAGAAACGGAGGTAGCATTGTGGAGCAGCAGAGCTTTTTCGAGGACAACGCCCGCCCGCTGGCGGCGCGGCTGAGGCCCGCCGACCTCGACGAATTTGTCGGGCAGGAGCATCTTTTGGGCGAGGGCAAGGTGCTGCGCCGCCTTATCGAGGCCGACGCCATTTCGTCGATGATATTCTGGGGGCCGCCCGGCGTGGGGAAAACCACTCTGGCGCGTATAATCGCGGGCCGCACCAAAGCCGAATTTATCGACTTTTCCGCCGTTACCAGCGGCATAAAGGAAATCCGCGCCGTAATGCAGCAGGCCGAAAACAACCGCCGTTTCGGCGGGCGCACCATCGTTTTCGTGGACGAGATACACCGCTTTAACAAAGCCCAGCAGGACGCCTTTCTGCCCTTTGTGGAAAAGGGCAGCATAGTGCTGATTGGGGCCACGACCGAAAATCCCTCGTTCGAGGTGAACGGCGCTCTGCTCTCGCGGTGCAAGGTGTTCGTGCTTAAAGCCTTAAGCCCCGATAACCTTAAAACGCTGCTCTCCCGCGCGCTGACGGACCCGCGCGGCTTCGGGAGCCTGAAGGTTTCGCTCCCCGACGGCGCGCTCGAGGCTATCGCCTCCTTTGCCGACGGCGACGCCCGCTCGGCTCTTTCCACGCTTGAAATGGCCGTGCTGAACGGCTCGCTGGATGGCGAAAGCGTCACCGTGCGCCCCGAGGATTTGGAGCAGTGCGTGTCGCGCAAGTCGCTGCTTTACGACAAAAAGGGCGAAGAGCATTACAATCTCATATCCGCCCTGCACAAGTCCATGCGCAATTCCGACCCCGACGCCGCCGTCTACTGGCTGGCGCGTATGCTCGAGGCCGGCGAGGATCCGCTCTACATAGCCCGCAGGGTGGTGCGCTTCGCCGCCGAGGACGTTGGCCTTGCCGACCCGAGGGCGCTTGAAATAAGCGTGGCGGCGTATCAGGCCTGCCATTTCATCGGTATGCCCGA
>CANRER010000034.1 GCA_947629615.1 uncultured Clostridia bacterium
GTGCGGCCCGCCTTCCCGTGGAGGAGCTCGCGGCCCTGATGGGTACGATAAACTACGAGCTCGTCTGCATGGTGGGCAAGCGCGTCCCCCGGCTCTACATATAGCTCGCACGGGGGCCCCATTTTCTTCCGCCGCTTCCATATATTTAGGCTTGCTTTGCGAGGCATAATCGTTGTATAATACTCATATATTCGGGTAGAGGAGGAACGGTCATGCCACAGCAACAAAGAAAAGAAATTTCGCTCAGCCTGCCCGACGCGCTGCTTTCGGAGATAGACTTCGCCGCCGGGCTCGAGCATAACACAAGAAACGACTTCATTCTTCGGATCGTGCGCTCGTACCTTCGGGAAAAGCGCCGACTGGACGTAAGAGCCGCCATGAGGGCAGGGTACCTCGAAATGGCGCGCCTCAATTTGAAGATAGCCAACGATTATATTTCTTCCGATGAAATCGCGCTGTGCGCCTACGAAAATTTTATCGGAGAGTGAAAACGCAGTGATCGTAAAACGGGGCGACATTTTTTACGCGGACTTAAGTCCGGTGGTCGGTTCTGAGCAGGGCGGAATTCGTCCTGTGCTGGTGGTGCAAAACGACGTGGGCAACCGATACAGCCCCACCGTCATCGCCGCGGCCATAACCAGCCGCATAAACAAGGCCAAGCTGCCCACCCACATCGAAATCGAGGCCGCGGACTACGGCCTTCAGAAGGACAGCGTTGTCCTTTTGGAGCAGATACGCACGATAGATAAAAAACGCCTTCGTGAAAAGATAGGACGGCTGGACGAAATACAGATGGTAAAGGTGAACGACGCCATTTCCATCAGCTTCGGCCTGCCTTGGGCGCGTACATAACGCGCGGAGGAAGCATGAACAAACGAACTCTTATTCTCGCGCTGGCGCTGGGCCTTTCGGCCGCGCCGGCAGCGGCCGCTCCGGGCGCCGCCGACGACCCCTTGGTGTCGAAAAGCTATATCGACGAGGTGGTTTTCCCCTACGTGAACGACGCCGTGGCCTCGGGCTCGGGCGGGCTAAAAATCGTGGAGCTTTCCCCCGGCGAGCGGCTTTCCGCCTCGTCCGGGGCCGAGATAGTCCTTCGCTCGGGCGCGGCGCGGGCCGTAGCCTCGGCGAAGGGAGGCCTGTGCGACGTCACCGCCGGTATCGACGTCGGGCAGGGGCAGGCCGTCGCGGCCAATCATCTGCTGCTTGTGCCTCGGGCCGACGGCAGGGGCCTTTTGGCCGATACAGCCGCCACGCTCATGGTTCGCGGCGATTATACGGTGGATTAGCGGTCCGCATGGGGGCGGCAGTCCGCATGATGGCAGCCTGCACAAAAAAACATTGGTTTTTTCCGCTTTTTCTATTGACATTTCATAAAAAGCGTGATATAATAAAATCAACATAAGGGCAGACCCACAAAGCGGACTGTTCACTAACGGCAAAGATAGCCGCGCTCTTGGCCGGAGCGCGGCTGTTTTTATTTTTGCTCAAAATATGAATTTGCCAAGATACCGCCCCGTGCACGCCGCCCTACTCCTTCAACACCCGCGCAATCTCCCGAAGCTGTTTTTTCGAGCGTTTATCAGCCAAAAATTGGTTGACCTCGGCGCCGAGGAACAAAATGTAAAAGCAAACGTACATCCACAGCAGGAAGAACACGGCCAGCGTAAGACTGCCGTAAACGCTGAAATTCGTTATGTTGTTGATGTAAAACGAATACAGGAACGAAAAGCCCGCCCAGCCCAAGGCGGCCAACGCCGCGCCCGGAAGCTCGTTTATGAAGCGGCTTTTTCTTTTTGGTGCGAAAAGATAAACGAGGTCGAACAAGAAGGCCAGCAGGCACACGCCGCAAAGCCAGCGGAAGCCCGAAGCCAGCAGCGAAAGCACCCGCAAATGCGGCATAAACCGCGCTATTTGGCCGATTATCAGATTGCCGAAAACGAACAGCCCCAGCGAGAGGATAATCGTCAGCAGCATTAAAATCATGTAAAGAACCGACTTCAGGCGCACAAAAAGCCAGACTCCGTTTTCGCTGTCGGCAATGCGGGTAAGGCCGCGCAGAATGGCGTTCACGCCCGTCGAGGCCGACCACACCGCCGTTATGGCGGTCAACGAGATGAGGGCGGGCGTGCCCTTTTGGTAAATTTCAGAAATCGTCGGCACGATAAAACGCTCCAGCCCGTCGGGCAGAACAACGCTGACCGCGTTGACGAGGTCCTCCATGTCGAAGGGGAAGAATTGCAGAAGCGCCAAAAGCAGCATTATGAACGGGAACAGCGACACAAACAGGAAAAAGGCCGCCATAGCCGCGAACGCGCCGATGTTGTCGTCCGCCAGCTTGCGCCCCGCAGGGTCGAGCAGCGATATTATGCGAATTATCTTTTTCAATCGTGTGCCTCCTTCGTCGGAGCAGGCTGCGCATCGCGGTTTCGGTTTTTTCAAAACCAAAACCGGGCTCGCTTCGCCGCTCCTCCTCTCCCCACAAATCCGGCTCCGCCGTCTTTGCGGGGCCCCGGGCGACTGATGATGGGTTTTACCGTTGGCAACGCATCAAACAAACCCTCATCCGACGCTCGCTTCGCTCGCGCCACCTTCTCCCCAAGGAGAAGGCAAGATTGTGCGCGGGGATTGTACTCTTGCTATCGTCTTTGCATAAAGTAAAGGTCAACGGCCCTTGGCTTCCCCTCGGGGGGAAGCTGTCGGCGAAGCCGACTGATGAGGGGTTTTCATAGGCAACGCACCAAATAAACCACCTCATCCGTCACTCGCTTCGCTCGTGCCACTTTCCCCTCGAAGGGGAAGGCGATTGACGCGTACAAGTATATACATTACAAATGATATTTACTCGGCAATATTCCCACGGCGCGCCGAGGTCGTCGCGCCCTACGGGGGCCCGCGGGCCCCTTAAACGCGTTGAGGGGTCCGCCGGCTGCGAGGCCCCCGGGACTTTTGGTTCTTTTGGTCACAAAAGAACATAGACAATAAATTAAATACGACTGCCCGCGCCGCAGGCGCGTCCGCGAAGCGGTGGCTGTGTCGGCGCACAAAGCATAGGCGAAATACCATGCTCCGCAAGCAGGGGAACGTGCCATGCCAAAACAAACCCCTCATCCGACGCTCGCTATGCTCGCGCCACCTTCTCCCCAAGGAGAAGGCAAGATTGTGTGCGGGGATTGTACTCTTGCTATCGTCTTTGCATAAAGTGTCTTTGCATAAAGTAAAGGTCAACGGCCCTTGGCTTCCCCTCGGGGGGGGGGAAAGCTGTCGGCGAAGCCGACTGATGATGGGTTTTCATAGGCAACGCAACAAATAAACCACCTCATCCGTCGCTCGCTATGCTCGCGCCACTTTCCCCTCGAAGGGGAAGGCGATTGACGCGTACAAGCATATACATTATAAATGATGTTTACTCGGCAATATTCCCACGGTGCGCCGAGGTCGTCGCGCCCTGCGATTGTTAATGGAAACGATTGTAGGGGAGCGCAGTGCGCTCCCGCGTGTCACCCGCGCCCCTGCGGCCGCCACATACATTATAACAAAAAAACACCCGTTTTGCAAGCATAATTTACAAAAACGGAAAATAACACTTGAATAATGAAGAAATCTGTGATATAATGACTCTGTATGAGTATATGTCCCGCAAAGGGAAAATAAAACTGACGGAGGTAAAAAAATGTACAGCTGTGATAAGGTAAGGGCCATCGACCCCGAGGTTGCCGGCGCGATAGAAAACGAAATCGGCCGCCAACGGCATAAGATTGAGCTTATCGCCAGCGAAAACTTCGTGAGCGAGGCCGTTATGGAGGCTATGGGCTCGCCCCTCACCAATAAATATGCCGAGGGGTATCCGGGCAAGCGCTACTACGGCGGCTGCGAATACGTGGACGTTGTGGAAAATCTTGCCATCGAGCGCGCCAAGGAGCTGTTCGGCGCCGAGGCCGCCAACGTCCAGCCCCACAGCGGAGCGCAGGCCAATATGGCCGTGTTCTTCGCCTGCCTGAACCCGGGCGATACCGTGCTTTCGATGAGCCTTGCCCACGGCGGCCACCTCTCGCACGGCAGCCCCGTGAACATGAGCGGCAAGTACTTCAACATCGTGCCCTACGGGGTGAGCGAGGCCGACCAAACCATCGACTACGACGAGGTTCGCCGCCTCGCCATAGAGCATAAGCCCAAGCTGATACTGGCCGGGGCCTCCGCCTACCCGCGTGAGATTGACTTTGCCCGCTTCGGCGAGATTGCAAAGGAGGTCGGCGCGTGGCTGCTCGTCGATATGGCGCATATAGCGGGCCTTGTGGCGGCGGGGCTGCACCAAAACCCCGTGCCTTACGCCGATTTCGTCACCACCACAACCCATAAAACCCTTCGCGGCCCCAGAGGCGGGCTTATCCTCTGCCGCGAGGAAAACCTTAAAATGATAAATAAGGCCATCTTCCCCGGCATACAGGGCGGCCCGCTGATGCACGTCATCGCCGCCAAGGCCGTGTGCCTGAAGGAGGCTCTTTCGCCGCAGTTTAAGGAATACCAGCTCCGCGTGAAGAAGAACGCCGCCGCGCTGGCGAGGGCTCTCGCCAACGCGGGGTTCGACCTTGTCAGCGGAGGCACCGACAACCACCTCATGCTCGTGGATTTGCGCGGCAAAAACGTCACCGGCAAGGACGCCGAGCATAAGCTTGACGAGGTTGGCATAACCGTTAATAAGAACGCAATCCCCTTCGACCCTCAAAGCCCCTTCGTCACAAGCGGCATACGCATAGGCACGCCCGCGGTGACGACGCGCGGCATGAACGAGGACGATATGGCCGAAATAGCCGACCTTATCCGCCTGACGCTGGCGGACGAGGGCGACGGGGGAGAGGTGCGCGCGAGGGTGCAGGCGCTCTGCGCCAAATATCCCCTTTACGCCTGAGCGCGGGAGGCCGCCCCACGGCGGCTGTGGAAAAAATAAAAGGTTAGGAGCGGATAAATATGCTTGAGATTGCTTTTATAATTCTCGCGGTGCTTATTGCGCTGTTCGGCCTCTGCGTCTTTGTGGCGGTGCGCTCGGGCGAGTATGAGGACGACGAAGCCGACGCCCCCGAGGCCGAAGCCGACGAGGCCGACGACGGGGAGGACGAGGCCGCCCGCAGGGAGGAGGCCCGCCGCTTAAAGCGCGAGGAGCGCGAACGCCGCCGCGCCGAAAAGGCCGCCGCAGCCGAAAAAGCGGCCGCCGAAAAGGCCGAGGCTGAAAAGGCCGCAGCGGCTGCCGCCGCCGAAAAGGCCGAGGCTGAAAAGGCCGCAGCGGCTGCCGCCGCCGAAAAGGCGAAGGAGGTCCCCGCCGACGCAACGCGGCGGATAGAGCTGCCCAAGGATATGCCCGCGCCCGACGCGGCGGAGCCGAAGGAGGTTCCCGCCGATGCAACGCGGAGGATAGAGCTGCCCGAGGATATGCCCGTTCCCGCTCCCGAGGCCGGGGAAGCCCCGGACGAGGAGGGCGAGGACGAGGAAAAGACGGGCATTAACCCCGTGCCGTTCATAATCGGCGGCGCGGCCGCGCTCGTCGCGCTGGGCGCGGTGGCCTTCTGCCTTGTGCGCGGCGACATAATCGGCAAAAGAAACGACGGCCTTGTTCACGAGCCAAAGACCGTGACCGCGACCGTCAGCAATATAGTGCAGGAAACCGAGCTTATGGGCACCTTGAAGAGCGAAGCCCCCGACGTGCGCAGCTTTGCCGCCGCAGGCAAGGTCAAGAGCGTGAACGCCGCCGAGGGCGACCATGTGCAAAAGGGCCAAACCCTTTACGTGCTCGACAGCTCCGCCGTTGAGGAGCGGATAAGCCTGCTCCGTCAGCGGCTCGAAAACGCCAAAACCACCCGCGAAACCACCGTCGAGGACGAAACCTCCGTCAAGGCGGGCGCGAGCGGAACCGTGACGGAGCTTAACTTCGGCGAGGGCGACCGCGTTTCGAGCGGCGACGTTATCGCGCAGATTTCGAATGTGTCCGACTACCGCGTAACGCTCGATTTCGACGCCGACGATACCGGCACGGTCAATGTCGGCGACGCCGCCGACGTAACTATCGGCGGCTCCGTCGTGAACGGCACGGTTACAAGCGCAAAGCTCATCGACGAGATTGATGACGAGGTGCCGCTCTACAGGCTCACCATCTCCTTTAAGGGCGGCAGAGCCGGGGCGGAGGCCGGGGCCGTGGTGAACGGCGTTAGAAGCCTCGGAACGGCCGAGGCGACGGCAGGCAACCGCACCACCGCGACCGTCCGCGCGACGGCGGCGGGCAGGCTTAGCGACCTTCGCGTCGAGGAGGGCGACACGGTGAGCGAGGGCGCCGTTGTTGCGGTGATAGCCTCGGGCCGCACCGTCACCGAAACCGATACCGACGAGCTTCAGGCCAAGGACATAAATATACAGATAGAGCAGCTCGAAAACGAGCTTGCGAACTACACTCTTAAGGCCGATACCAGCGGCTATCTGCAAAAGCTTTACCTAAAGACGGGCGACAACGCCGCCGTCAATATGCAGGCCGCCGTCATCATTCCCGACGGCAGCCTTTACCTCGACGTCGCTCTTGACGAGGAAAGCTCCGGCGCGACGGTTCCCGCAGTGGCGCGGTTCACCCTTGTCAAAACCGCCGAAAGCTCCGTGCCGGATAAGGCGTGGCAGGGCGTCGATATGTCCGTCGAGCGCAGCGGCATTATGGATTCCGTCGCCCCCGACGCCGAGGAGCCCGACAGCTACAGCGGGCATATCGTCATCGACGACCAGACCGGCCTCGTCGCGGGCATGAACGCCAAGGTCAGCGTAGTGACGTACTCCGCCTACGACGCGCTGCTTCTCCCCGCCGAGCTTGTCAAGGGCGGCAAGGTTACGGTATGGCGCGCCCAAAGGGCCGAGGAAATCCCCGTCCAAACGGGCATAACCACCGACGACGGCTATATCGAGATAACCGGCGGACTCACCGGCTCGGATAAGGTGATAATCGGCGAAAGCGCGGAGGACGGCAAATGAGCGAGCGGCGCGATAAGCATAACTACTATCTCGACATCGCCATGACGGTGCTTGAGCGCGGCACCTGCCTGAGGCGCAAGTACGGCTCGATAATCGTCAAAAACGACGAGATAATCTCCACCGGCTATACGGGCGCGCCCCGAGGCCGCAAGAACTGCATCGACCTCGGCTTTTGCCGCCGCGAGCAGCTGAATATCCCGCGCGGCGAGCGGTACGAGCTTTGCCGCAGCGTCCACAGCGAGGCCAACGCCATCATCAGCGCCCCTCGGCGCGACATGATAGGCTCCACGCTGTACCTCGCGGGCAGGGACTGCAAAACCGGCGAGCTTGTGGAAAACGCCACAAGCTGCGCCTTCTGCAAGCGCATGATAATAAACGCGGGCATAGAAAAGGTGATAGTCCGCATAACGATGGATACATATAAGGTCATCGACGTGCGCAGGGATTGGATAGAAAACGACGACAGCTTGGGCGACGAGCTCGGGTACTGATACGAGGGGGAAGGAAGAATGGCGGCTGATAAGGTCTATCGTGTGCTGTCCATGTATAAGCATATGCTTGACGGCGGCGTAGTCGTCAGGGAGGACGCGGCGGAGCGTTACGACGTGAACGTGCGCAGCGTCATGCGCGACATCGCGGATATACGCGAGTTTCTCGAAAAACGCTCCATTCGCACGGGCATGACCGAAACCGTGGTCTATGACCGTGAGCAGAAGGGCTATAAAATCAAGGTTTCAGCCGCGCCGAAAAAGCGTTAGCGGCTTTGCGCCGCCTCGGCGGCGAGCCTTATGCGCATTTCCTCAACGGCCTGCGGGTCGAGCGTAGGTCTGGCTCTCGCGCAGCCGCGGGGGCCGGGCGTTTGCTCGGCCCCTTTTTTTCGTTCCAGAATTTTGGCTATGTAGCTCAGCTTCGGCACGTTGTTCTCGCTCGCCTCGGTGATGGCGTAGCGAATGTCCGCCGCTCCCAGTCCGTAGGAAAACAGCCGCTTTTCCACGTTCGAGCTCCACTTGCCGATAAGCTCGGTGTAAAGAGCCTTTATCCCGAGCCTTTCGGCGGCGGCTGCGGCCCCACTGCCGCCGCAGGCGGCAGCATAAGCATTATCATTATCACTATCACTATCACTAACACTGTCACCGTCATTATCATGACTGATTTCATCTGATTTCTGCTGATTTCTGTTCCCCGCCAGCACGCGGCATTTCTTGCTGTACTTTTCGGCGTTGCGGTCGAGGTCTATCTTTATCAGCATGAACGCGGCGAACAGCGCGCCGCCAAGCTCCTTTTCCGTCGGCACGGCTCCGCTTTCGCAGTACTCGAATATGGCCAGCATAAGCGAGCCGACGTCCGCCTTAGTCAGCTTCATCGCGCGGAAATATGTCAGATAATCGGTTTTCATTATAAACGTCGGCTTTGCCATGGCCCTTCCTCCTTACTTTCCCGTAACGTACTTAACCGCGTTCCTCACCATCGCGGCGGCCTCGGCGCGGGTAATAGGCTCGTCGGGGCGAAAGTCGCCCGTGCCGTCGCCGTGGACTATCCCCATCGCGGCTAGCTCGTCGATTATCTCCTCGGCCCAGTGGCCGTTTGTGTCGGCGAATTTTTCCACATCGCTCACCTCCTCGCTCGGCTCCTTCATCAGCGCCGCCCACGTCAGCGGGCCGACGCTCCCGTCAACCTCAAGCCCCTGCTTTTTTTGAAATTCCTTCACCGCCTCGAGCGTCGCGGGGCCGAAGCTGCCGTCGATTTCAAGCGCATAGCCCCATTCGCTCAGGCGGCTTTGCAGCTTCTTCACGGCCTCGCCCACCGCTCCCTTCGTCAGCACGGGCGTGGGGGTTTCCGCCTCGCCGAGCTCCGCGCGGACGAGGTTAAGGAAGTACTCCCAGCCGTAGTCGCTCAGTATGCGGTGCGGGCAGTACTTGCCCGAGAAGTCCTGATGCTTCTTCACGTGCGATATATCCCAGCCGTACTCCTTCAAAAGCCCCGCCGTTAGCTCGGCGGCGTTCTTCATCGCGGCCTCGAAACGGGTTCCGCCGCTCTTGCTGTAGCAAATTTCAATGGCGATGTACCGCCTGTTCCCCGCGCCCTTGCCGCCGTCGCCCGCGTGCCATGCGTTGCGGTCGTTCGGCACGGCGTGGACGGCCTCCACGTCGTCCACCGCGTAGTGGTAGCTCGTCTGCGCGCCGTTCCCGAGCATATAGCTGACCTCGGCGGCCGCGCTCGCGTCGTTCGCGGTGTTGTGTATGCAAATGCCCTCGGGCTTCATCGCGTAGGGGCATTTGATTTTGTACTTCGAGGACGGGCAAAGCTTATCCCTGACCGTCATTTTCTCCGCCTCCCTTGCTTTTCAGAATTTCAAGCACGTTTTTGATGACCTCGGGCATAGGCACGCCGAGCAGGCCCGCGTTTTCCACAACGGAAATCAGCTCGTTCGCGAGAAAGCCGATTATGACGGTGTTGCGCACGTAGCCGAGCCCCAGCACCAAATCAATTCGGTACCCAATCAGCACCAAAAGCAAAATCACGGTCTTTTTCGCGAGGCCCGTAAAGATGACCGCGCTGCTTATGCCGCCCCGCGCGGTCTTGGGGGATTTCCCTGCCCCCGCGGCCAAAAGGCCCGTCGCGAAATCGACGGCCATAAAGACCACCAGCGAGCCGAGCGGCGCGTCCCAGCCCCCGAGGGCCGAGGCCAAAAACGCCCCGGCCACGCCTATCCATGTGCATATCGCGCTTTTCATGCTCAGCCCTCCTCCGAGCCGACGGCGTAGGCGTTTCTTAAATACGCCTGCCCGTTCGCCGTATACGCGAGGCCCGTGCTTTTGTCGAAATAGTAGCAGAGCGTTTCGAACCAAAGGCCGAAGCTCGCCCCGCCGCCGCTTATCAGGCGTTCGAGGGCGGCTCCCGCCTCGCTTGCGCTCGTCGCGGCCACAACGCGGTAGCGCGAGGCCACGCCGCCCCCAAGCACGAACATTCCTTGGCCGCTTACGCCCGCTATAACAATGTCGTCGGAGGGCCAATCGATGTTGCTGCCGCCGTCGGCGGAGTCAAGGCAGTACATGGGCGCGGAATACGGCGCGCCGAACACGGCGTCGTCCGCGTCGAACGTCAGGATAAACAGCTTCTTCGCCACGCACTCGCAGGACGCGGACGCGTCTACCGTGCCGCCGACGTAGTGGCGCACCCTTCGGCTCGGCGCGGCGTTGCCCAGATAATCCCAGTCCTCGCCGATGGGGTTGTCAAATTCGTCGCCAAAATTTACAAAGCCGTTGAACCGCCATTCGTCGCCAACGGATACCGACTCCGTTTCGCTGTAAAGTCCGTCGTAGCCCCGGTGCTCGAAGGTTCCCTTGTCCAAAAACCGAAGAACGGAGCCCTTCGCGATGCTGCTTGCCGAAAAGCTTTTCGGCGAGCCGTCGAAGCCGACCTCCTCCCAGCCCCGCTCGCTGTGGCGAAGCAGATACGTTCTCGCACATTCGGCATACGTCACGCTGTCGTCAATCGCGGCCTTTAAGTCGTCGGCGGTCGCGACGTTGCCCAGATATTCCCACTTGAAGTCGGTGTCCGTATCGTTCGGGCTTAGGCCGATTTCCTCCACGAAATCGAGGTCGCCTTTCATAGAGAGGCCGCAATATTTCCACACGTCGCCGAATTTTACATTAATCCATTTGAACTCGGCCTCTTTGCCCTCTTTATACCGAACCGAAAGCGGAATGTCTCCGTCCTCGGCGAAGCGGTAGGCCGCGCCCGCCGCGAGGCCGCCGTATACAACGGTACTTTTTTCCTTCGTTTCGGAGCTTATAACCACCGTTCCCGACTGGCGGCCATCCAAGGCCCAAATGGCGTTAAACTCGCTCGCAAAAGCTCCGCCCTCTTCTTGGAGAGTGATCTTTTTCAGGTCGCCCTTAAAATTAAAGCCGACATCGCCCGCGCCGCCGAGGCTGCTCAGCTTCGCCAGCAAATCGGCGGAAAGCTTGCTCTCGCTGACGGAGCCGTCGCGGATTTTGCCCTCGGTCACGGCTCCGTCCTGAATTTTCGGCTGAGTGACGCTCCCCGCCTGAAGCTTGTCCGCGCTGACGGCCTTGTCGGCGAGCTTGGGCTCGGTAACCGCGTCGTCAGGCAGCATAGTGGATTTAATCGCGTCGCCTATTTGTTCATCGACGTATTTTTCCCACACATTGCGGGGCAGGGGAGGCACGTCCGCGCCGGTGACGGTTCCGGCAAGTACCTTGAGCCGCGCGGTATCGGTGGTTATACGGATATTGCCGCCGTCGCGGCCAACGGCTCCGAGCGTCAGGAAGCCGTCCTCGGTCAGAAGCGCCTCGGGAATTACTGCGGCGGCCGTGCGGCTGTCGTTCTCCGCCTGCGTGAGCGGCAGGGCGTAGCACGGCCCGTCGTTCACGCTGAGGGTCAGCTCCTTGCTGAGGCCGTCCCAGTCGCCGGTAAAAACGGCGCTCAGCTCGTAATAGTTTTTGCCTCCGCTGACAATGGCCGCCGGCTCCGTCACACATATACGGTCGTTGTCCACGCGGACGCTTACGGTTAATTTGCTGCTCATTTTTTCCTCCTTGTGTAAATATTGGGGGCGTGGGGGGCGTTTAATGCGAACGTATGTTCGCTATTTTTATATTACCATCCGAAAAGTACCGTGTAAAGCATAAAAAAATAACGGATTTCTCCGTTTCACGCCGAAAAAATCCGTAGATATTGATGAAAAAATGCTTTTAGAAATTTGTGTGGTAGTTTAATTTTTCATTTGACGGCCATCCGCAGCAGTTCTTCCGCAACCTTCGCGCCGATAAAGATGGCGCCGCGGTCGTTGGGGTGCGTTCTGTCG
>CANRER010000035.1 GCA_947629615.1 uncultured Clostridia bacterium
TCTGGATTTACGCGCCGTTCCGCTACACGATAAGTTTATTATACCACCGCCGCCGAGGCTTTTCAAAGGGCAATTTCAACAAATTTTCCGTCCGCGCGGCCCTGCCCGCTTTTGAGTTTTTGATAAAAGCCGGCCGCAAGGGACGCGCCTGCAATTTGATTTTTAAAATTTATTTCAGCTTAAAATATGCGTGGTACGGGCCCTTGGCCTCGTACATCGGCACAAATTTATATAAGCCGTCTGTCAGGGCCGCCTCGCCGTTAATCGGTACGTATGCCGAGAGGTCAGAGTCAATAGTGAGCCAGTCCTTAGACGGGTTTTCGGTAACCATGACAAACGGGCCGTACATCAGCGCGGCGACTTCCGCTCCGTCGAGCCTATCGGGCGTTTTTTCCCAGCGAATTGTGTAGTCAAAATCAGCCTTGAGCTCGGCCCGCTCCCCCGCTCTGCCGCGCAAAACGGCATATCCGCCCTCGCGCGGAAGGCCGAAGGGATTTTCGCACCAAGCGGGTATCCGCAGCCGAGCGGTAAAGTTCCTGTGAAAATTAAGGCTTATTCTTACGCTGCCGAGCGGAAAATCACTCTCCAAAACAACGCTGACGGCATCGCCCGCCATCGCCGCGGGAACGTACTGATTGATATAGAGCGAGGCTTCGGTCACAAAAAACGAAGCGTCGAGGTACTTGACGTGGTTTTCCATGCCGGTGCCGTGGCAGCAGGTGAAGCTGTTGTAATCGTCGCTGTACTCCCGCTCGGCCCCGGGGCCGATGGGCAGCATATACGTCACGCCCGAGGTGCGGCCGGGGGCCTCGTCCTCGCACTGTGACGCTAAAATCTGGTTTATCAGAGCGCGCTCATAATACTCCATATATTCCGTGCGCTCGGGGTCGAGGGCGTAAAGGTCGCGGGCAAGCCGCATAAGGTTATAGGCGGCGCAGGTTTCGCAGTTGGTGTCGTCCTTAATATTGGCGGCCAGCGCGTAAGCGTCGCGCAGGCTTTCGGCTTGGCCGACGCCGCCGATGGCGTACATATGGCCGCGCGTCACAACGCTGAAAAAATTTTCGGCCACGCGCCTGTAATAATCCCGCCCTGTTGCGCGGTACTCGTGGTGCGCGCCTATCATCTGGGGTATGTGCTGATTGGCGTGGCGGTTTTGAACGGTATCCTCGCCCCTCGCGAGGCCGGGGAAAACGTTCTCGTTATCGAACATACGGGCGGTTTCGATGAACTTTTCTTCGCCGGTAAGAGCGTAAAGCTTGGCCATGACCTCGTTCATGCCGCCGAACTCGCCGGCTATGTACAAATCCCACATCTCGCCGCGCCGCTCGGGCGAAACCGCGCCCAGACGCGCGTGTATCCAACCGCCAATGTCCTTCGCGGCGGCGAGAGCCTCGGCGCTGCCGGTGCGGGTGAAACATTCGAGCATACCCGCCGCGATTTTGTGCAGCGTGTAGTACGGGGCCCAGATTTTGTTATATTTCGTGAGCCGTTCGAGCAGGGCGAACTGATCGGGCGGATAGGCCGAAACGTAGCCCTCGCCCCACTCGGCGGGGTTTTTGCTCCATTTTTCCTGCGAGGCGTCGTCGGACGCACAGGCGGTGACGAAGGCCGCCGGGTCGCCGCCGCTCTTTAGCTGAAGCCTTCTCAGCTCGCCGACGGTATAGGCTAGCTTTTCGTAAAAAATATCCTCGCCGGTTGCGGCGGCCGCGAGCGACAGCGCGGAAATAAAATGCCCAGTCGAGTGGCCGCGCAAAAGGCCCGTCGGCTCCTCCCAGCCGCCGAGCGGCTCCGCGCCGAGGGTGTCCTCGCCGAAGGCCGCGCGGAAATTGTAGAGCATACGGTCGCAGTCCAATTCGCGCAGGTACTTCAGCGTTCTTTCGCGGTTTTCGTAAAAGCGGCTGCCGGGGAGCAGCCTTGTCCTCTCCGGCGGAACGTAGCTTCCCGCAGGCTTGACGGCGTTGTAGTCCATGTTTTATCTCCTCAGTAAAATGCTTTGACGGTTTTAAGGCAGCTCCCGCCGTCGGTTTCGCCCCTGCGCGAGAGGGCGATAAACTCGCCGGACGCGTCGTAAACGCGGAACAGCTCCCCCTCGGGGAAGGCCGAAAACCGCGCCGGCACTCCGTTTTTCACAAGGCGGGAGAGCCGTTCGTCGAGCCGTATTTCGGGCAGACGCGCGAAGCACTCGTCGATGGGCGTTACCGCCTCGGCAAGACGGCCCTCCGCGCCGAGGCGTTCGAGCCGTTCGGGGGTGAGGGCGTTTTCGAGCGTAAACGCGCCGCTTTCGGTGCGGCGAAGCGAGGCCACGCAGGCTCCGCAGCCAAGGGCCTTGCCGATGTCGGCGGCAAGACTGCGTATGTAAGTGCCTTTGCCGCAGCGAACGTCCAACGTCACGCGCGGAAGGTCTATATTAATCACATCAATGCTATAGATAACGATTTTTCGTTTCTCGCGCTCTATCTCTATCCCCTGCCGCGCGAGGTCGTAGAGCCTGCGCCCGCCGACGGATATTGCGCTGTACATGGGCGGAAGCTGCCACTGTTCGCCCACGAAGCGGGCCGCCGCCGCGCGAACGTCGGCCTCGCTGACGGCGACGGGGCTTTGCGCGGTTATTTTGCCGTCGAGGTCGAGGGTATCGGTTTCGACGCCGAGCAGCAGCTCGGCAGTATAGCGTTTGTTTTCGGCCGTCAAAAGCTCCGCCGCGCGGGTGGCCTTGCCGAGCAGCAGCGGCAGAACCCCCGTTGCGGCGGGGTCGAGCGTGCCGGTGTGGCCGATTTTTTTCATGCCAAAAACCCGCCGGGCCAGCCCCACCATTTTATGGGAGGAGCAGCCCGCCGGTTTGTCAATCACTATAAGACCGTTATATTCCATAGCTTTCTCCGTATGAGCGGCCCGTACCGGCCGCTTTTTCAAGCTCCGAGGCAATCAGCCGCACGGCCTCGTCCATTGTCACGCCCTTCAGCGTACAGCCCGCGGCGTAGGCATGGCCACCTCCGCCGAAGCGGGCGGCCACCGGCTGAACGCTGCACCCCGCGCGGGAGCGCAGATTCACCCTTATTTCGCCGGGGGAACGCTCGGTGAGAAACGCCCCCGCGACAACGCCGTCTATATCCCTCGGAAGCGAGGCGAGAGCCTCGGTGTCGTTTTTATTCGCGCCGTGCTTTTCGTATTCGGCGGCGGATATGCTGCTGACGCCCACTTTTCCGTCGGCGTAAAGCTTTAGATTGGCTATTGCCTCGCCCTCCATCTTCAGCTCGCGGAGGGTCTTGCGGCCAAAGAGCGCGTCGCACAAAGCCGTCGCGTCGGCCCCAAGTTCCATCAGGCGGGCCGCCGCGCGCATGGTGTGCGCCGTTGTGCCACAGTAGCGGAACGAGCCGGTATCGGAGGCGATGGCGCAGTACAAATACTCCGCCGTGCGCTTGGATATATCAATCCCCGCGCTTTCGAGCATATCAAAAATTATCTCGCCCGTCGCGGGAGAGGCGGCGTCCACATAGCTCACCGCCGCGAAGCCTCCGCCGCCGAGGTGGTGGTCGATGCAGGCGGTATCGGTGTGAGCGGAGAGCGCGTCGCCCATGCGGCCCACGCGGCTCGGGTCGCCCACGTCCACACAGCAAAGGCAGGCATAGCCCGAGAAATCGCCGTACACGATAACGCCGGTATCCCAAACGGAAAGACGCGGCGAAAGCGGCTCGTCAACAAAAACGTCGCAGCGAACGCCGTTTTCGCGCAGAGCCTCGCGCAGGGCAAGGCTGCTGCCGAGGCAGTCCCAGTCGGGGTTTACGTGCGTCAGAAGGGCCACGCTCTCGGAGGCGAGCAGGTGGCGCAGTACGCTTGTGTCAATCCTCGCCATGACTATCCTCCGCGGGCAGCACCTTGTGAAGCAGCTCGTTGATATACGCGCCGTGTTCGATTGAGTTATCGGCCTCGAAGCTGAACTCGGGCGTACAGCGAAGCTGTACCCTTGAGCCTATCTCGCGGCGGATATAGCCCGCCGCGCTGCGCAGGCCCTCGATGGCCGCGCGCTTGGTTTCCTCGTCGCCCATAACGCTGATATAGGCCTTTGCGTAGCGCAAATCCGACGTTACGCTGACGGCCACAACGCTTGTCATTAGGGGTATGCGCGGGTCTTTAAGGCCGCGTATCACCTCGCTGAGCTCTTTTTTTATCTGTTCGGAAATTCTGTCAATTCGCTTGAATTTTGCCATTTATCTCACTTCTTTATTGCTTGACTTCTTCCATAATAAAACATTCCACGCTGTCGCCCTCTTTGATGTCGTTGAACTTTTCAAAGCCCATGCCGCACTCGTAGCCCGCCGCAACCTCACGAGCGTCGTCCTTGAAGCGTTTGAGAGAGCTGAGAGCGCCCTCGTGGATAACGATGCCGTCGCGCACAATGCGGACGCTGCTGTTGCGCTGTATCTTGCCGTCGGTGACGTAGCTGCCGGCGATGGTGCCTACGCCGCTGACCTTGAAGGTCTGGCGTATTTCGGCGTGGCCCAGCACCACCTCGCGGAAGGTGGGCGCGAGCATACCCTTCATGGCGGCTTCGATTTCCTCGATGGCCTCGTAGATGACGCGGTACATACGCATATCCACCTTATTCAGCTCGGCGGCGTTCCTGCCGCCCGCGTCGGGGCGCACGTTAAAGCCGACGATAATCGCGTTGGAGGCCGAGGCGAGGGTGACGTCGCTTTCGGTTATCGCGCCGACGCCGCCGTGGATAACGCGCACCTTAACCTCGTCGTTGCTGAGCTTTTCAAGGCTCTGGCGGACGGCCTCGACGCTGCCCTGAACGTCGGCCTTGACGATGATGTTGAGCTCCTTCATGTCGCTCTCCTTCATCTGCTCGAACAGGTTTTCAAGGGTGACGGACTTATTCACCTTCTGGCTTTCGGCCTTCTGCTTCTGCTTGCGCTCCTCAACGACGGCGCGGGCCGCGCGTTCGTCGTCCACGGCGTAAAACAGATCTCCGCCCTCTGGTACGTCGCCAAGGCCGACTATCTCCACGGGGGTGGAGGGGCCGGCGGCCTTGAGGCGGCGGCCGTTTTCGTCCGTCATTGCGCGGACGCGGCCAACGGCTGTTCCGGCAACAACGACATCGTCTTAAGGGTGCCGTTCTGCACAAGCACGGTGGCGACGGGGCCGCGGCCCCTGTCGAGCTTCGCTTCGACGACGGTGCCTTTGGCGCGGCGGTTGGGGTTGGCCTTCAGCTCCTTCATCTCGGCGGTGAGGATAACCATTTCAAGCAGGCTTTCGATGTTGGTTTTCTGCTTGGCGCTGACCTCAACGCAGATAACGTCGCCGCCCCACTCCTCGGGAACGAGGCCGTGCTCGGTCAGCTCCTGCTTTACGCGGTCGGGGTTCGCGCCCTCTTTATCTATCTTGTTTATCGCGACAATAATGCTGACGTTCGCGGCCTTCGCGTGGTTGATGGCCTCGATGGTCTGGGGCATAATGCCGTCGTCGGCGGCCACGACGAGAATGGCGATATCCGTCACCTGTGCGCCGCGCGCGCGCATGGCCGTGAATGCCTCGTGGCCGGGAGTATCGAGGAAGGCTATCGGGCTGCCGTTTATGTTGACCATGTATGCGCCTATGTGCTGAGTTATGCCGCCGGCCTCCGTCGCGATGACGTTGGTGGAGCGGATTGCGTCGAGCAGGCTCGTCTTGCCGTGGTCAACATGGCCCATAACGACAACCACGGGCGGGCGGGGAACAAGGTCCTTTTCGTCGTCGGGGGTGTCGTTAAACAGCTTTTCTTCGGCCGAAACGATGATTTCGCGCTCGACCTCCGCGCCCATTTCCTCGGCCACAAGGGAGGCCGTGTCGTAGTCGATCGTATCCGTCACCGAAGCCATAACGCCGAGAAGTATCAGCTTCTTTATTATTTCCGCCGGAGAGGCTTTCATGCGCGAGGCAAGCTCGCCGACGGAAATTTCGTCGGGAATGAGAACATGAATTTTCTCGCGCTTAACCTTTTTGGCGCTTTGGCGAATATCGGCCTCGCGCGGAGCGCCGCGTCTGCCGCGGCCTGAGGGCTTGTTGTTTTTCTTTTTAATCTTTTGCTTGCTGGTCACGCTGTCCTTAATTTCGGGAGCGAGAGCCTCGGCCTTTTCCTTGGCGAGCTGCTTTTCCATGTCGATACTGCTGGTGCGCATATCCACATGGCGCTGCTTTTTGGCGCGGCCGCTCTCCGGCGCGGGCCTATCCTCCTCGGGCTTGGGCGCGGGCTTTTCGGCCTTGGGGGGAGCGGGCTCCTCCTTGGGGCGGTTCTGCTCCACGTATTCCTCGATGGTCGTGCCGTCGTCGTACTTTTTGGTGTAAAAGTCGAGGATTATATCCATCTCCGGGGCGTCGAGGTTACTTTGGGAGTTTTTGTTTTTGCCCGTCTGCTCGGCCAAAAGAGCCGTTATCTCCTTTGACGGCACGTTTATGGCCTTCGACAAAGCGCTAACTTTAAGTTTATTCATCAGGCGATACTTCCTTTCTCAGCATTTTCCGGCAATTTTCACCACTGCGGAGGCGAGGCCCTCGTCGCAGACGCAAAGCGCCGCCACGTCCTTTTTGCCGACCGCGCGGCTAAGCTCGGCCTTGGTGGAGCAAAACACCAAAGGCACCCGCCTTTCGGCGCATTTATTTTCTATTTTTTTACGGTTGCCGCCGCCAATGTCGGCCGGGAGCACCACGGCCCTTGCCGAGCCGTCGGCCAAGGCGCGTTCGGTCATATAAACGCCAAAGCGCACCTTCCCGGCGCGGACGGCCAGCCCGACCATGCCAAGCAGCTTATCCATAAGCTCACTCTTTCATTTTGATTATTTCGTCCTTTATCTCGCGGGGAACGCCGCTCTTGAAGGCCCTTTCAAGGCCGCGCACCTTTTCGAGGCGGGATATGCAGTCGCCGTCCTTGCAGACGTAGGCCCCGCGCCCGGGGGCCTTGCCGCCGGGGTCTACCCTGAAAACCCCGTTCTTGTCGCGCACGGCCCTGATGAGCTCGGCCTTATCCTTCATTTCGCGGCAGACGACGCACATTCTCAGGGGCTTTTTCTTTTCCATGGCTTTAATTTTCCTTTTTATCGGCTTCGGGCGGAGCCATCGTCACTCCGTCGCTCTTTATATCTATCTTCCAGCCGGTGAGGCGGGCGGCGAGGCGGGCGTTCTGGCCCTCCTTGCCTATGGCCAGCGAAAGCTGATATTCCGGCACGACGACGTAGGCGCTCTTGCCGGCTTCGTCGATGTCCACGCTCACAACGTCGGCGGGACTAAGCGCCGCGCGGATATACTCGGCGGGGTCGTCGCTGTATTGCACAATGTCGATTTTTTCGCCGCCCAGCTCGTCAACCACGGCCGCGACGCGCCCTCCTCGGGGACCTACGCACGAGCCAACCGCGTCCACGTCGGGCAGCTCCGAGAAAACTGAAATTTTTGTGCGGCTGCCGGGCTCGCGGGCCACGTTCTTTATCTGCACAGAGCCGTCGGATATTTCGGGAACCTCCTGCTCGAACAGCTTGCGCACCAGATTGGGGTGGGTGCGGCTGACGAGGAGCTGAATGTTCCTTGTATCGCGGCTTACCTCGAAAACATAGACCTTTATGCTCTGCCCGGGATGGTACTTTTCGCCGGGTATCTGCTCGCCGGGCATAAGCACGGTTTCGGCCGTGCCAAGGTCCACCAGCACTCCGCGGCGGTCAACCTTTTCAACCTTGCCCGTCATAATCCCGTTCTTCTTTTCGTTATATTCGTCGTAGATATTGCCGCGCTCGGCCTCGCGTATCTTCTGCACAACCATCTGCTTGGCGGTTATGGCGGCTATGCGGCCGAATTTGGCGGGGTCGGCGTCGAACTCGACAACGTCGCCTATTTCGTACTTGGGGTCGCGGGCCTTGGCCTCGTCGAGGCTTATCTCGATAAGCGGGTCGCTGACCTCCTCGACCACGGTTTTGTTAAAAAACACCCTTATATCGCCGGTTTTGCGGTCAACCACGGCGTGCGCGTCGGCGGCGCCGCCCAAATGCTTGCGGCAGGCCGTAGCGACGGCGGTTTCCAAGGCCTCGCACATGACCTCTTTTTTCAGATTTTTTTCTTTTTCCAGCAAATCCAACGCCGTTAAAAGCTCGCTGTTCATTTTTACAACTCCTTATCTAAAATTCAACTGTCATTCGTACCGAAGCGGTCTTTCCCTTTTCGAGCATAACCCTTTCGCCGCCCATTTCGAGCCAAAGCGCCCCGTGGTCGTAGCCCAAAAGCTTCGCCGTGAAGGCCTTCGAGCCCATGAACGGGGCGAAGGTTTTTATGTCCACATTTCTGCCCACGGCCTTTTCAAAGTGCCAGTCGCGGCTGAGCCTTCTGTCAAGCCCCGGCGACGACACCTCGAAAACATAAGGCTCCTTCAAAAAGTCCATGCGCTCGTCAAGTATGGGGTTAAGCTCGCGGCTGACGTTTTCGCAGTCCTCTATCGAAACGCCGCCGTCCTTGTCGATATATAGCCGCAGCACATAGCCGCCGCCCTCCTTCTTGTATTCCGCGTCGTAGATATACACGCCGTGCCTTTCGCAGACCGGCGCGGCCTCCCTTTCAAGCACGGCCTCCGCCTTTGCCACAATTACCGCTCCTTCCGCGGCGGGGGCCGAGGCCCCGCCTTTAATATTACAAAAGAGTGGGACGCGATCCCACTCTCATTGTTTACCATAAATTATTATAGCACCTTTTTTTACTAATTGCAAGCCTTTTTTTGAAATTTTTTTAAGATTTTGCCAATTTTTTGCGGCCCCCCATCAAAAACACTTTTCAAGCCGCTTCTTCTTACAGTCCTCGATATTGCCGCAGCGGTAGCACAGCTCATTTGCGCAAACGCCGCTGTTCTCGAAGGAAAGCAGATTATCGACGGTGGTTTCGGCGATAGCGTCAAGCGCCTCCTCGGTGAGGAAGGCCTGGTGCGAGGTGACAAGCACGTTAGGCATGGAGATGAGCCGCGCGAGGGTGTCGTCCTCGACGATATGGCCGGAAAAATCACGGAAGAATATGTCGGATTCCTCCTCGTACACGTCGAGGCAGGCCGCGCCGATACGCCGCTCCTTTATGCCTGAGAGCAGGGCCTCGGCGTCGATGAGCGCCCCTCGGGAGGTGTTTATCAGCACAACGCCCTTCTTCAGCTTCTTCACGGTTTCGGCGTTGATGAGGTGGTTGGTTTCCTCGGTGAGGGGACAATGAAAGGAAATAACGTCGCTTTCGGCGAGCAGCTCGTCCAGCGAAACGTAGTCGATGCCGCTGTCCTTGGCGGGAAATTTGTCGTAGGCCAAGACACGCATACCGAAGCCGCGGCAGATGTCGATAAACACGCGGCCTATACGGCCCGTGCCGACGACGCCGGCGGTTTTGCCGTGAAGGTCAAAGCCGGTGAGGCCGTTAAGGCTGAAATTGAAATCCCTTGTGCGGTTATAGGCCTTGTGTATGCGGCGGACGGAGGTCAGCAGCATGGCCATCGCGTGTTCGGCCACGGCGTAGGGCGAGTAGGCCGGCACGCGGAAAACGTGTATTTTGCCGAAAGCGCGTTCCACGTCCACATTGTTATAGCCCGCGCAGCGCAGGGCTATCATTCTTACGCCGAAGGCGTAGAGCGCGTCTATGACGGCGGCGTTCACAACGTCGTTCACAAAAACGCATACCGCGTCGAACCCTCGGGCAAGGCCGACGGTGCTTTCGTCGAGCTTAACGTCGTAGAAAACTATGTCGAGCCCCTTCGCCCCGGCGTATTTTTCAAAGGGGGCCCTGTCGTAGGGCTTGGCGTCAAAAAAAGCTATTTTCATGGCGGTTCCTCCTCTGTTTCCATTTTTCCCGTTTGGATTAATTATATTACCTTCGGGCAAAAAAGTCAATAGCGTAAAATTTTTCTCGGCGGGCGGGAACTTTTTCGCGTTTTTTCCGTCTAAATTACAAAAGGACGAAAGGAAGACGAGCATGAAAAGGATAATGGCGTTATTAACAACAGCCGCGCTGCTGTGCGGCTGCACGAGCGCGGCGGTGAACGGCAAGAGCGCCGCGACGGTGGTCACGAGCCTGTCCGAGCGGAAAAGCGGCCCCGCGGCCTTCATTCACCCGGAGGGCTACGGCGTGACGGCTCCGGCGGATTTTGCCGTGGACGAGGCTTTGCTGCCGCTGGAGCTTCGGCTCGAAAGGGAGGACTGCGTTATCGAGCTGATACGCCAGCCGCTCGACGGCGTTTCGGCCGAAACCTACAGCAGTTATTCCAACGGCTTTCTCGCGAACGACAAGTTGCATATTCTTGACGAGCGGCGCGAGCTTACGCTTGCGGGCCGCGAGGCCCTGCTCACGCGCTGGCACAGGGAAAGGGCCGGCGAGGGCGACAGGAATTATTACGCCGTGGCCGACATATACGGCGAGGGTGAGGTCTACTCCGTGACAATAAAGGCCGACCGCCCCGTCGAGGAGCTGGACTTCGATTTTCTGGAGCTGATGAACAGCCTTGCCGTCGGCGAAGCGGCGGGAAAGACGCAGCCTCTCGCCTTCCCGGCTGAGAAGCGTTCGCCTATGAACGCCGAAACCGCCGCCCTATACGAGGACTACTTCGGCGAAAACGCCTCCCGCCACTGGGGGCTGTACTACCACCGTCAGCCCGTGGACGGCATGGAAAAATTTGAGGCCTTGGAGCGGAGCGTCGGCAAAATGGACCTCGCGCTGCTCTATACTGAAATTTACGACGAGTACGACCCCTACATGGTCTACGGCGGGCTGGTGAACGCCTGGGAGAGCGGCAAAGTCTGCGAGGTGACGCTACAGCTCGACATCGACTCCGACGAAAGCGACGTTTACGAGGTGCTGCGCGGCGAGCACGACGGCTTCCTTCGCGCCTACGCCGCCGACATTGCGCGCGTCGGCCATCCAGTGCTGCTGCGCCCCTTCAACGAGATGAACGGCGAGTGGTGCAACTATTCGGGCTACTTGACCTCGCGCGATCCGGACGTGTATATTAGGCTGTACAAATACGTTCACAAAATTTTTGAGGATTGCGGCGCGGACAACATAATCTGGGTATGGAACCCCAACGAAAAGAGCTATCCGGACTTTGTATGGAACCACGAGGCCCTGTACTACCCCGGCGACGAATATGTGGACGTGGTGGGGCTTTCGGGCTATAACACGGGCACGGGTATTGATGGCGAAATTTGGCGAAGCTTTGAGGAAATCTACGACGGATATTATGAGAGAATGGACCGCTGCTACGGAAAGCCTATGATGATAACCGAGTTCGGCTGCGCGGCCGAGGGTGGTGACAAGCTCGCATGGGTGCGGGATATGTTTCGCGCTCTGCCCGAGAAATACCCCAAGCTGCGCACGGCGGTGTGGCTGCACGAGCGCAACACCGATAGCCTCGGCAAAACCACGCGATCGTTTTTCCTCGACGACACCTCCGGCCTGCCCGAGCTGTTCAGGGAGGAGCTCGCAAGATTTCGCGGAGAATAAACCGCAATAAAAGGAGCCTCCCGAGGGGAGGCGCGAGATAAAACAGTAATATTTTTGTGGGATAGAGTCGCGTTATGCGACCTATCCTGCTTTTCGTTTTGAAATAGCGGCATTGGCAGAAGCCCTCATAGTAGATGTCAATTTGCTGTGTCCGTTTGCCGTTTATCCTATCCGGCGCGTGAACGTAAACG